>JBIKZR010000220.1:0-4074 GCA_044354635.1 Crocinitomicaceae bacterium
TCGCAACGTTTTTTCCTATTTTTTGCTCAGTTTTCGTTGTTTCGCGCTCCTCTAAAGCGGGTAGCGGCTCGTGTCCTTCTATTGCAATATGAATATTGGAAATGTGAATAAAACCATCTCCATGCGTTCTTGGAACATATCGGTTAATTTGCGCGATAACTATTTTTGCGGTTTGCACTGCCGCAAGTGAAATATCCACCGATGAACCAAGGGAACAGAATCCATGTTCGTCCGGCGGTGAAACAGAAATTAAAGCGACATCCAACGCAATAATACCATCACGAAATAAGGCAGGTACCTCGCTTAAAAAAACAGGAATATAACTTCCGCGTTTTGCTTGAATGTTTTCGCGAATATTCTCGCCAATAAAAAACGGTTTTAAGAGAAAAGAATATTCCATTTCCTTTGCTGCATATGGCGCAGAACCTTCGGTGTGAAGGGAGTAAATACTTACGTTTTTAAGTTCTTTAAAACGCTCCGTCATCGCGAAAATTAACTTTTGTGGAGCTGCGGCGGCAGAATGAATGAAAACATTATCATTCGATTTAATGCATTTTACTGCTGCGGAAAAAGATAGGAACATGGTGTTTTTTAGCTAAATATAAGCAGAAAAAGTTTTTTAATGGAAATACATCACCTAATTCTTGGACTTTTTTTGGATCAAATTTAATTCAGAAATGATAAATTAATTTTACAAGAAAAAGTGATTTTATCGGATTTTTCGGAACGTAAGATTTATTCTACCACTGGTTATTTTTTTGCTTTTAGCAATTTGGTGCTTCCAAAAATGCTGCGTTGCTCCGCCCATTACCAGTAAACTTCCGGAGTTTAGTTGGATAGAAAGTTTTTCTGCTTTGGAAATGTGTTTTAGGTCAAATCGTCGGCTAGTTCCAAAACTAAGCGACGCAATGATTGGATTTTCGCCTAATTCCTTTTCATTATCCGCATGCCATCCATTGCTATCGTTTCCATCCCGGTAATAATTCACCAAAACGGAGTTAAAAGAATATGCAGTTTCGTTTTCTATTTTTTTCTTGATTTTTAACAGAAGCGGTGTGAAGGCATGATTTTCCAGTTGTTGTCCAGAATAACTATAATTCAAGTTTTTTTCAGCGTAGAAAGCTTCCAATCTTGGGGTAGAATACGTTTTTCCAAATAAATGAATTGTTCCTTGTTTCCATTCCAAAGATTCCAATAATTGCGTATATAGTTCATTCGCTTCTTCCGCGGTGTAAAAACCTTCTAAAAATGTAAGATGGCCATTAGAAATTGGGAGTTCTTGTTTCAAATGTAATCGACTAAAACATACGTTAAATAACCAATCCATTCTTTAAATAAGGTGTTCCAATTTTCGAATGTATTTAAATTGGGCACGAGGTATTGATCCCAATAATAGGCTTGTTTCGGTCCTGTATATAAATCCGTAGAAAATGTTTCGCATTTTAAATTTACCTTTTCAAAACATCCTTTTGCGCGGCGCATGTGTGTTCCCGATGTTATCAATAAAAAATCTTTCAGGTGTGGGTAGGAACGATCGAGCATCTTTTTTGTTTCCACTGCATTTTCATGGGTATTTCTGGAAATTTCTTCTGTTAAAATTGCATTTTGAGGAATTCCCCAACTGACCAAAACTTCTTTGAGCTGTTTGGCTTCGTGCAAGCCTCTTTCTGTCACGTATCCGCTATCGCCGGTAATAATTAGTTTTTTGATTTTTCCCTTGTGAAAAAGTGTAAGCGCTTGCCAAATTCTGTCTCCTCCTCTTCGAAAACTCAAAACATCCAAATCGTTGTTGTATTCAGCCATTCCGGTTAAAACGATTCCTGCATCGTAGTTGGAAACCTCCGCCATTTTTGTTCCTGGTATCTCCCATAAACGACAGAATTCAGAGAAAATAACGGTATTGGAAAAGAAGATGAAGACCGCAATGGCAGTCCATTTTGCGCGCTTTCGGACAAGTTCTTTTTTATGGAAGAAAAATACAAGCAATGAAATTATAAACCATGTGAATGGCGAAATCAAAAATAACAGTGCCTTAGAAAAAATAAAAAACATGGTGTAAATTTAAACGCTTTTTAAACTTTTTAGAACTTTTACAAAAGTAAATTACTGAAAATCGCACGCGTATTTAGGTATATGCGTTAGTTTTGTCTTTAAAAAGTAAAACATGACGTGGATCGAAGAAATATTTGGGATTAATTATACGGAAGTTAATCAGTTCTTAGTGCGAATCGGAACAAATATCATTGTGTCGGTTTTAATCCTGGTTTTTGGTTTTTGGATTGCTAAAATGCTCTCCAAAGGTTTGAAAAGAGTATTGCGCAAAAGTAAAACGGATGAAGGATTAGTAACGTTTGCAACCAGTTTCATCTCCATGGTTTTGAAAGTTCTTGTCGTTGTCACCGCGATTACGCAATTAGGAGTCGAAATGACTTCCTTTGTGGCACTTTTAGGAGCCGCAGGACTTGCAATTGGTATGGCATTTTCAGGAACACTTTCTAATTTTGCAGGAGGCATAATGATTCTTGTTCTGAAGCCATTCAAAGTCGGGGATTTGGTTTTGACGCAAGGCGAACAAGGAATTGTGAAAGAAATTCAAATATTTAATACCTATCTACATACGACAGATAATAAAGTGATTATTTTACCAAATGGACCTGTTGCAAATGGTAATATCACCAATTTCACGAAAGCAGATAAAAGGAGAGTAGACTGGACATTCGGAATTTCTTATGGCGACGATTTTGTGCGTGCGAAAAACCTTGTGCAGCAATTTATGACAGAAGACAAACGCATTTTACCGGATCCTGAAAATTTTATCGGCATTTCTTTACTTGCAGATTCTGCCGTAACGATAACTGTACGTGCCTGGGTACAAACAGATGATTTTTATCCCGTTTTTTTTGATATGAACGAACGTGTTTACAAAGAATTTGAAGAAAATGGTCTACATTTCCCATTCCCACAAATGGATATTCACGTAAAACCTCAATCTCATGCATGATTTGATGCAACATCACCTGATTCTAGCGTACGGAGAATCCAATGAATTTGGAAAATTGCTTGGAATGAATTTTCAAATTCACGATTTTGGATCGGTGGAATATACCTTAACGGTTGAAAAAAAACACCTAGCAACCCCAACTGCTGCGCATGGTGGAATAATTGCTTCGCTCTTGGATGCTACGGTTGGCGTAGCGGCATTATCGACGGTTTGTATGGATGGAAAAGTAGTTTCCACAGTCGAAATGAACATTACATTCTTGGCGCCAGCATTCGAAAAAGATCGGTTGACGTGTATTTCGGAAGTGGTAAAAAAAGGAAATCGCTTGATTTTTATGGCCGCAAAGATTTTAAATCAAAATGGGGCTCAACTTGCTAAATGTTCGGCAATTTTAAATGCGTACCAGAAGGAAAAAGCGGGGTATTAATCTGCTCAAAAATTTGCTTCAAAATTAAATAGTGACGTTTGATAGCAACATAAAGATAAAAAACCGACTAAACAGTCAATTTGTGTATAAACTGTATATTTGTTCAAATTAATGGGCATGGATAAACGCACAAAATTAATGTTTACTGCAAAAAAGTTGTTTTCCAAACACGGGTTTTATGGAACAGCAACGGCAAGAATCGCAAAAGAGACTGGCGTAAGCAACGGGATATTATTTCATTATTTTTCAACCAAGGATAAATTAATCGAAGCAATGTATTTCGATGTGAAAGATAGAATTTTTCACTATTCTCTCGGTCAGATTTACAAGGATGCTACGCTAAAAGAAAGTTTTTATACCCTTTGGCTGGCTGCTGTAGAATGGAATTTAGAAAACCCCGAAGATTTTGATTTCATGCTGCAATTTGAAAATTCGCCATTTTATTCTCTAGAAATTGAAAAATCACACAAATATGTTCAAATGACAATGGAACTTGCAGAGCAAGGAATCGAACAAGGTGAATTTAAATTTGTTTCCCCTTTAATACTCGTGCAGGTTGTTTCAGGTTTGGTCAATACAACGGTTAAGTTTTTACGCATGAATGAAGAACTGCAGCATGATACAGAGTATAAAAACAAACTTTTTG
>JBIKZR010000221.1:0-4067 GCA_044354635.1 Crocinitomicaceae bacterium
TCCTTTTAAACGCAATATTTAGCTTCGCTTGGATGGTAATGGGTTGATGTAAAAATAGTTTGAAAAACGAATTTGTTTTGACGTGCTATCCACCTTCAACAAGCTCAGTGCAGCGCGCTTTGTATAGCGTTTTTACCGTTTTATTCCACTAAAGCTGCGCTCAGGGTAAAAAGTATCAATCCTTAATGCAACGAACAGAGAGCCCGGCCGCTCGGTTGCCGTTGCTCACCCCGGCCAGGCTGCTACTGAAGAGCAGGCGGCGAGAACTAGTACCGTTAACTGTACTGCTCCAATAGCGGCCGACGGCACCTACATCATCGAGCGAACCATAGCCGTTGCTGCGGACACCCGACGCGGGCAATTTAAGCGTAGAGGCAAATGCGCCGGCTGCGTTGTTATTTGCACCCCAGCTTGCACGTTCGGCTTCTAACTCTGAATCAGTTGGTAAACGATACCCACTTGGGCAAGGGTTGTTAATACCGGTTACGCCTTGCCATAAGTTATCAGGATTAACACCATTATACCAATTCAATGATCCTGAGAGAAAGTTTGTCCCCGGAGTAGTTGAGCCGCTTTGTCCATTTGTTACATTTGATGATGTTATTTGATGCCCATCAACACCTCTTCCCCATTGAATAAATGACCATATGAGGCTGCATCTGTGCTACTCGTTGCTACTTGTGTTGCACCTAAATTACGGTCCATCCAAATTCGGCCAGTGACAGGGTTGTATACATCTGTTGAACCAATAGATGTACAATTTATCCAAATCACACCATTATAAGTGTCTAAACACCTCAAACTGGTATTATAAATCGTAAGCCCTGAAGCGGGGCCGCTGATGAGATTGCGTTGTTCGGTAGTTAAGCGAGGAGGTAAAAAACCTTTTGATGTACTAGTCACATCCAATTCTGCAGAGGCATGAGGGTTTATTGTTCCAATCCCCACTTGGGAGAAAACACTGTTGCTAAAAGCAATTGCTAATACTGTAAGGGTAATGATTCGTTTGATTTTCATGTGGGCGTGTGTCTAATTTAAAAAGTTATCTCTAAAGTGATATGCTAAAAAAAATTAGCTATTAGTATGATTACAAAGATTAAGTTTTTTTTAAATAAACACTGCTTGGCATGTATTTATTTCCCTAAAAAATAAGTTGGTATACAAACTATTCAATTTAAAACATCTCTAACGTTCTTTTAAATTCAGCACCTAACTCCGCCTGTATAATAATGGGCTCATGTGAAACGGGGTGCAAAAAACGAATTTCTTGGGCGTGCAGCAACATCGTATTCATTTCCCATTTTTCGAGAAACAGCTTGTTTTGTTTGTTGCAACCATGTGGTCTATCGCCAATGATTGGGTGAAAAATATGTGCTAAATGTTTTCGAATTTGGTGCATCCGCCCCGTTTCTGGTTCTACTTCCAGCAAGGAATAACGGGAAGTAGTATGTTTTCCCAAAGCAATTGGAATTTCAAACGTTTCCAAACGGGAATAATGCGTTACAGCTTCCTGCACCTTTCCATCTTCTCGTGTCAGGGCGTAATCAATCGTTCCCGATTCAGGGGTGAAACCACGCACCAGCGCACGGTATTTTTTTTCCACTTTTTTGTTTCTGAAGGCTTCCTGTAGGATGCTATTCACCTCATCGTTGAGTGCAAACAACAAAATGCCGCTGGTCTTGCGATCCAAACGGTGAACGGGAAAAACTTTTTGTCCAATTTGATCGCGCAAAAGCTGAATGGCAAATTCGCTTGCATCTGCCGCAATTGGCGAGCGGTGAACTAATAATCCGTGTGGCTTATTAATAGCTACGATTGCGTCGTCCTGAAATAAAATCTCTAGCACGCTTAGCGTTTTCGGGCAAGCATCAAACCATCTCGAACTGGCAATAAAATTTCTTGAACTCTAGGATCTTCGTGTACCATTTTATTGTAATCCATGATAATTTTTGTTTCGCTGTCCAACGCTTCGTAATCTTCCACAACTTTCCCCGACCAAAGCACATTATCGGCAAGGATATATCCGCCAGGTTTAACCTTATCAAAAACGAGGTGGTAGTAGTTACAGTAATTTTTTTTATCCGCATCAATAAACACAAGATCAAACAGTTCGTCTAGTTGGGGAACAATTTGCATCGCATCGCCAATGCTGTATTCAATTTTGTTTTCTAAATTGGCTTTTTGGATGAATTCGCGCGTGATATCTTCCAGTTCTTCGTTGATATCTATCGTGGTAAGTTTTCCGTTTTCAGTCAAACCTTCCGCCAAACAAATAGCGGAATATCCCGTATAGGTGCCAATTTCCAAAATTCTTTCGGGTTGAATCATGTGGGAAATCATGCTCAATAAACGTCCTTGAAAATGCCCGCTCAACATGCGAGAGCGCAAAATAGTCAAGTGTGTTTTGCGGTTGAGTTCGTTCAACACTTCTGGTTCATTCTCCGTATGCGCGCAAACATAATCGTCCAATTTTTGATCGATGAATTCCATGTAATTTTATTTTTCAGTAAATACCATTCACTATATTCTTCTTGTAAAACCTAAATAGTAGGTTCCGCCAACTTTTACAGCTTGGAAAGTTGCAATATTAGGAATAAGTACTGATTTCGCCGTGATTTTTAACGAAATTTAAAGCGATTGAACGCTTACAAGCGGTTTTTTCATTATTCGCCTAAAATGGCAACTTCCCTAAACAATTTTATCCACCTTTGTAGCATGAAAACTATCAACAAGGAAGGGTATTGCGCAATTGGCGTTTTTAGAGGGAAAACCGAACACAATTTGGGAACTTTGTGGCGCTCAGCGTATGTTCTTGGCGCAGCGTATATTTTTACGGTTGATAATAAATATAAAAAGCAAAGTTCGGATGTGCTTCGCACGTGGTCGCGGATTCCAATGTTTCACTACAAATCGTTCGAGGATTTGCTTTCTAATATTCCTTACGATTGCCGCTTAATTGGTGTCGAAATAGACGAAAAAGCAACTTTTCTGCATGAATTTGAACACCCAAAAAGAGCAATCTATATTCTAGGAGCGGAAGACGATGGCTTACCGAAAGAAGTGCTTGAAAAATGCCATTTTGTGATTAAAATTCCAGGAAATACTTCTCTGAATGTCGCTGTTACGGGAAGTATTGTTTTGCACGATCGCGTGACGAAGGTTCAAACTACCCTTCCACCAAACCACAAGGAAGTGTGATTTCGTAATATTGAATGCATTTAAAATAATTCTAGGATTCAGACTTCGGTTCAAAAAGACATCACTTTTTTTCTTCTGTGATACTTTCTACTGCGTTGGTGTATTGAAACAACCAATTATACATTTCATCGGTTCTGAACACTTGCTCTAAATCGCCATGTGTTCCACCATTTACAACTGTATATGTCAATTTTTCGCCGCCGTTACATGCTCTAATCGCTTTAACAATTTTCTCCGATTCGGAAATTGGAACGGCATTGTCTCTATTCCCATGCTGAATCCATAGAGGAACGGTTGCAAGATCGCAGCCATCGCTAATATTTCCGCCGCCACACAGCGCAACAGCTGCGGTAACAATTTCTGGATAAGCGCCAGCAAAATGAAGCGTTCCGTATCCACCCAAACTCATTCCGGCAACATAAACGCGACTTGTATCGGTTGAATACTGTTGTTGAACGTATTCTAAAACTTCGAGTATTTTTTTCGGCTCCCACGATTTTCCTGCTGGAACTTGCGGAGCGATTACAATAGCGGGAATCTTTCTTCCTTTTTCCATTTCGTGGATAACGCCATATTTTTTCACCAAATTCAAATCCGATCCGGAGAGACTTTTCCCGTGAAGAAAGATTAAAATCGGGGGATTGTTTTGTAAAACAGTGTCTGCTGGCAGCGATAACCAAAAATTATAGGCAACTTTTCCTTTGACGGCTTGCAGCTGTGAAATCGCTGGAAAACAAAGGGAAATCGCCAAGAATGCTAAAAATATACTTTTTTTCATGGGCGGTAAAGATACTAAGAACTTGGAAAATAGAATGTTAATTTTTTGTAAAGCATTTAAAATTCACCTCAGCTACTCTACCTAACTTGCT
>JBIKZR010000222.1:0-4058 GCA_044354635.1 Crocinitomicaceae bacterium
AATCAAAAGTAAAGCTGCTACACCTGCAACAAATGTGAGAAAAAGTTTAGAAAATGGAACGCGCCCAATAAATAAGAGTGTGTAACAGATTGCAAATAAAATGGCTGCAGTTGAAAAATTATCTTTTATGATTAACACGCAGATAAGGCCAATTGGACCAATAATACTCAGATAGCCGCCTTTCCATTGGTTTAATACATCTTTTTTGTTTACTAAAAGTCTCGAAACATAAACGATTAATGCGAGCTTAGCAAAATCAGAAGATTGAAAGGTCAATCCAACAAACGGAATGTTTATCCACCGTCCTGCACCATTGACTTCTTTTCCAAAGAAGAAGGTGAAAATCAATAATCCAATGGCAAGATAAAAGCTGAACTTGGCAAGTTGTGATATGTATTTTGAGTCTTTTTTATGGATCCAAAACATGGCGGTGAAACCAATTAGCACATAGACAAAGTGCTTAGATAAGTATTTAAATGGCGTTCCTCCCTCGATTTTAACTAGAATCGGGACAAAACTATAGACCGTTACCAGCGAAAACGCAAGCATCAAGATTGTAATAATCCAGATTACATTATCTCCTTTTAAATATTTTAAGTATTCCCTCATTGCACTTGTGCCGTACTTTTTAAATCACCTATTTTTTAATCAAAACAAACCAATTAAAATCGGTCGCTTGTAAGTTATACCTTCGTTTCAAGAATAGATATAGCAACTTAAAACGAACCAGTTTTGTTACAAAGAGCGAACCGCTTCTTTGAATTGATTGCCTCTATCTTCATAGTTATCGAATAGGTCAAAACTTGCACAAGCAGGAGAAAGTAAAACGGTTTCGTCCTTCTTCGCCAAACGGTAACCGTAAGCAACTGCTTCCATTGCAGAGCGCGCTTCAACAATCGTTTCCACTGTTCCGGAGAACGTTTCCAATAGTTTCTGGTTGTCCAACCCAAGGCAAATAATCGCTTTGACTTTATCTTTTACAAGATCTAAAAGTTCCGAATAGTCGTTTCCTTTGTCTACGCCACCTACGATCCAAACTGTTGGTTTATCCATCGTTTCCAATGCGTACCAAGTGGAGTTAACGTTGGTTGCTTTTGAATCGTTGATAAATTCGATTCCGTGAACTTTCGCTACGAATTCCAATCTGTGTTCAACATTGACAAAATCTTCCAGACTTTCTCGTACAACTTCTTTTCGGATTTCAAGGATTCGTGATGCGATACCTGAAGCCAAAGAATTTTGGGTGTTGTGTCTCCCTTTTAGTGCTAAATCGTGAATTGACATGGTGAATTGTTCGTTTATGTTTATTGTTAATTGTTCTTTATTTGCATGGCCGCCAATTTTCATCTCTTCTTTCAAGGAGAATGGCGCTTGTTTGGCAGAGATTGATTTTTTTGCAATTTCTGCTTGGATAATTGGATCGTCGAAGTTGTAAATGAACCAATCGTTTTCGGTTTGATTTTGTAGGATTCTGAATTTTGAATCGACATAATTTTGCATTTTGTATGCGTAGCGATCCAAATGATCAGGGGAAATATTGGTTAAAATTGCTATGTCTGCTTTGAATGCGTGCATGTCATCGAGCTGAAAAGAACTCAATTCTAGAACATACCAATCGAAGGTGTTTTCCGCAACCTGTTTCGCATAACTCTTTCCAACATTTCCAGCTAAACCAACATTTAGTTTCGCTTTTTTCAAAATATGGTAAAGGAGCATGGTGGTGGTAGTTTTTCCATTGCTTCCTGTAATACAGATTGTTTTTGCATTGGAATAATAACTTCCAAATTCAATTTCCGATATGATTTTTACGCCGCGTTCCCTTAATTTCAGTATCAAAGGAGCTTTTTCAGGAATCCCTGGCGATTTGATAACCAAGTCCGCTTGTAGAATTCTTTCTTCCGAATGGTTTTCTTCTTCCCATTCCAATTGATTTTCTATTAATTCGGTTTTGAATTCGTCTTTGATCTTACCGAAATCTGAAACAAATACATTCCACCCCATTTTTTTTGCTAAAATGGCAGCACCAACGCCGCTTTCTCCGGCGCCTAAAATGGCAATATATTTAGTTGTTCCGTCCACGAATTAGCGAAGTTTGAGTGTTACAATTGTAATTACTGCCAACAAAATTCCCACTATCCAAAATCTGGAAACAATTTTTGCTTCGTGTAAACCTTTCTTTTGGTAATGGTGGTGGAGCGGTGCCATCAAGAAAATTCTACGGCCTTCTCCGAAACGACTTTTAGTAAACTTGAAGTATCCAACTTGCAGGATAACGGATAAATTTTCAACGAGAAAAACACCGCATAAAACTGGAATTAAGAGTTCTTTTCGGATGGAAATTGCGAAAACTGCAATTATTCCTCCAAGTGCCAAACTTCCGGTGTCGCCCATGAATACTTGCGCTGGATACGAATTGTACCATAAAAAACCGATACAGGCGCCAACAAATGCTGCAATGAAAACAACTAGTTCTTCCGCCATTGGAATATACATTACATCCAAGTAATCCGCAAATCGAACATTGGAGCTTACGTAGGCTAAAACAGCTAAAGCAAGCCCGATAATTGCGGAAGTTCCAGTTGCTAGTCCATCCAACCCATCGGTCATGTTTGCCCCATTTGAAACAGCGATTACAATAAACACCACAATTGGAATAAAGAGAAGCCATCCAAAAGATTTATTAGAATCAGCAATCAACCAATTGTAATTAAACTCATTTCCCTTAATGAAAGGAATGGTTGTCGTCATGTCGTTGGTTTTTACCCATTTGTAATTTTCATCTTTGGAATTAGTATGCTCGTGTGTTACAAATTGTTCATCCGCTTGTAAAACATGGTTCGTAGGAACCTTTTTATGGACTTGAACATCGTTAGAAAAATAGAGAATACAACCAACGATAATTCCAACGCCAATCTGACCTACAATTTTTGATTTTCCAGCTAAACCTTCTTTATTCTTGCGGAATACTTTGATATAATCGTCTAAAAATCCAATTGCTCCAAGCCAAATGGTAGCGATAATCATCGTGATTACGTAGATGTTGTGGAGTTTTGCGAATAGAAGTGTTGGAATGAGTATTGCGCCCAAAATAATTAATCCGCCCATCGTTGGAGTTCCAGATTTTTCTATTTGCCCTGCAAGTCCAAGATCGCGCACCGTTTCACCAATCTGCTGTTTGCGCAAAAGATTGATTAATTTTTTTCCAAAGAAAATGGAAATAATCAAGGAAGTAATTAGTGCCATGGAGGCTCTAAATGAAATGAAATTAAAAACCCCAGCTCCTGGGAAATTTAATGAATCGAGATAATTAAATAAATAATACAACATTATTTTTCTAGTTTTTTAAATAAATCAATTGTAATCTGCAAGTCGTCAAAGTCGTGTTTTACTCCTTTTATATCTTGGTATTTTTCATGTCCTTTTCCTGCAATTAGAATGATATCTCCTTTTTCTGCCATCGCAATTGCGGTCTTTATGGCTTGCGCTCTATCTAAAATGGAAAGGGTTTTTTTGAAAAATTTCCCTTCCACTCCAAGCATCATTTCATCGAGAATCACTGTTGGATCTTCTGTTCGTGGGTTATCGGAAGTAAGAATAACTTTGTCACTCCGTTCGCAAGCAATTGCCGCCATTTTAGGCCGCTTTGTTTTGTCTCGATCGCCTCCACATCCTATAATTGTGTAGACCGTTTCATTTTTTGAGCGAATATTTGCGATGGTTTTCAACACATTTTCTAGTGCATCCGGCGTATGAGCATAATCCACAATTGCAATAATTCCAGTAGCACTTTGAAAATATTCGAAGCGACCTTCCACAGATTCCAGGCTACTGATGGCAGTTAAAACTTCTGTTTTATCTTCACCAAGTAATTGACTAACAGCATAAACGGCAAGTAAATTATAGGCATTGAAATCGCCAATGAGACGTGTCCATAATTCTACCTTATCTATCGACAAAACCAAACCCGAAAATTGATTTTCAAGCACTTTTACTTTAAAGTCAGCAGGAGATTTTAGCGCATAGGTATAACTTCTTGCCGCTGTGTTTTGAAGCATTAC
>JBIKZR010000017.1:0-12654 GCA_044354635.1 Crocinitomicaceae bacterium
TTCTTCGCCAGCACTATTGGTGATATGTCCTGCGTCTGTAATATTTCGCACGTATTTTACCTTATAATGCAGCAATAAATAACGGTAAATCATATCGAAATTAATGAACGTTCGCATATTTCCCATGTGCGGTTCACTGTACAAAGTTGGACCGCAAACATACATGCCAACATGCCCACTATGAATTGGTTCAAATTTTTCTTTTTGTCCGCTAAGACTATTGTAGATATATAATTTGTGTTTGTGATTGCTCATGTTCCTGCTTTAAACAGTGTAAAGTTACTATTTGTTTTTAAACCCATCCAATGGTTTGTTCAATTCCTGTAGTACACCCATTTTGAAAGTAATAAATGTAAACAAAGTAAGCTAATACCAATTAAAAGGGCTAAACTAAAACTTTTGAGAGGTTGTTTTTTATGGCGGTAGAATATCTCGAAATCTGCTAATTGTTGAGGTATTATCTGACGCAGTTAATAACATCACAATAATCCAAACAAATATTGTTTTTGTGGTAACGAAAATTGAATAGTACGTGCGTCGACCCGCTTCCGATATTAACCGATAAAACAGATAGTAGAACTCATACCACTTAACAATACTTGAACCAACTTAAAAAGAGGCTGCTGCCCTACTGATTTCTTATGTAATGCCTTTGTTGTTTTTTAGAAATAAATAATAGGCATTTATCAAAACAATAGCGGCATTCGTTAAAATTATCGGCATAGATCCAAGCAGAACGCCATAAAAAATAAAGAACCCACATCCGATAGTATTAATAATCCTTAGAACAAAAATATTGCCCATTAAAAAGGATAAAAGGACAATTCCAGATGCAAAATAGCCAATGTATTCCGTGTAAGATTCCATAATTTTAATAAAAATAGAAGTTGATTTTACGTGTTAACTATTTCAATTTGATTCCCAATTCCGCCATTTGTTCAGCATTTAATGGAGATGGCGCATCAATCATTGTGTCCCGACCACTGTTGTTTTTTGGAAAAGCAATATAATCACGAATAGATTCTGATCCACCCATCGTTGCAACCAATCTGTCCAATCCAAATGCCAATCCACCGTGAGGTGGCGCGCCATATTCGAATGCGCTCATTAGAAAACCAAATTGCGCCTGCGCATCTTCTTTTGAAAATCCAAGTAAATCAAACATGCGCGATTGTAAATCCCGATCGTGAATGCGTATGGATCCTCCTCCTAATTCTACACCATTCATTGCCAAGTCGTATGCGTTTGCTCTAACGTTTCCTGGATCCGATTGAATCAAGTGCATATCTTCTGGTTTTGGCGATGTAAAAGGATGGTGCATGGCATGGTAGCGCCCGTTGTTTTCATCCCATTCCAACAATGGAAAATCCATTACCCACAGAGGTTTGAAAACGTTTGGATTGCGCAAACCAAGTTCACTTCCAAGGTGTAAGCGCAATTCATTCATTTGCTTGCGTGTTTTTTCTAAATCACCACTCAAAAGAAACAAAAGATCTCCTGGATTTGCATTTGCTTTTTTAGCCCAAGCGGCTAAATCTTCTTGCGAATAAAATTTATCTACCGATGATTTGAATGTTCCGTCTGCATTGCAGCGCAGATAAATCAATCCTTTTGCTCCAATTTGCGGACGTTTTACCCATTCTGTTAATTCATCGATTTGTTTTCGTGTGTATTCTACACAATCCACTGCATTTATAGCAATAACGCTCTCTGCATCGTCAAAAATGGCAAATCCTTTTCCTTTTGTTTCGTTGTTAAGGTAGACGAATTCCATATCAAATCGAATATCTGGTTTGTCCGAGCCATAACGCGCCATTGCTTCAGAATAATCCATGCGCGGAAACGCTTCCGTGAAATCTATTCCTCGAACGGTTTTGAATAAATGTTTAATCAATCCTTCGAAAGTATTCAAAATATCGTCTTGCTCCACAAATGCCATTTCACAATCGATTTGGGTGAATTCCGGCTGACGATCAGCACGTAAATCCTCATCACGGAAACATTTTGTAATTTGATAATAGCGGTCGAAACCGGAGACCATTAACAATTGCTTAAACGTTTGTGGCGATTGCGGTAAAGCATAAAATTGTCCTTCATTCATGCGGCTTGGTACCACAAAATCACGCGCGCCTTCAGGTGTTGATTTGATTAAAAATGGCGTTTCAATATCCAAAAATTCTTTTGAATCCAAATAAATTCTTGTTTGTAAAGCAACTTTATTTCGCAAGCGTAATTTTTCCTGCATTGTATTTCGTCTCAGATCCAAATACCGATACTGCAAACGTAATTCATCTCCGCCATCTGTTTCGTCTTCAATCGTAAATGGAGGTAATTTTGCGGAATTTAATACAATTAGATTGCTAACTACGATTTCAATTTCGCCCGTTGGCATATTTTTGTTCTTACTTGTTCTTTCAATTACTTTTCCAGTTACTTGAACCACAAATTCCCTTCCGAGTTTCCCAGCTTGAGCGCATAATTCTGCATTATCTTCCAGATTGAAAGCCAATTGGGTAATACCATAGCGATCGCGTAAATCTAGAAAAGTCATTCCGCCTAATTCTCGTGACCGTTGCACCCAACCTGCGAGTGTTACTTCGTTTCCAATATGTGATGGGCGTAATTCGCCGCAAGTGTGTGATCTGAACATTGTGTGTAATTATTGAGTGAGCGAAGATACTAAATAACCAACTAATTATTAGCTTGTCAATAGAATTAAAGCTTCAACAGTGTACTTATTTGGTGGAATTTTTCTCTTGGAAGTTCTTGAGTAGAATATCTTTGGACAACGGTTTTTCGAGGAAACCTTTGATCCGATTGTTGTTTTGAATTCGGTCTATTACCCTCGGATCTATAGTCGCTGAAAGAATAAACAACTCCGTATCCTGCAAGAAAAGCAATTGTTTTTCTGAAAAATTTTCTACCATTTCCAAGCCATCGATTCCGCATAAATGGAGATCAATTAAAATATAGTCGGGTGCATTTTGATGGTTTTTTTCGATCGATTGAAGGAAATTTAGTGTTTCTTCTGCAGAGCAAGCGATTTCTATCATACAGTTGGGGAAAACCTGTCGTATAATAGCAGATTGCACGATGCAAAGGATTGAATCGTCTTCAACAAGCAAGAAGTGAAGCATAATTATAAATGAATGGTATTTAGATTGTTAATCCGTAATTTATCAATTTAATGTTAAGCGCTATAATTTTAGTTAGCCCACTTAGGCTTACTTAATTTTTGAAGTAATTTCAGATAGAATGTTCCTAAAGTGGAATATTTCCATGTTTTTTCTGAGGTAAAACTTCTGCTTTATTTTCTAGCATTTTAAATCCAGCAATTAATTTTGCACGCGTTTCTTCTGGAAGGATTACATCGTCTATAATTCCACGCTCCGCCGCGCGGTATGGATTTGCAAACAGTTCAGCATATTCTGCTTCCTTCTCTTTCCATTTTTCCTCCGGATTGGATGCAGAAGCAATTTCTCGCTTGAAAATAATCTCAGCGGCTCCTTTTGCTCCCATAACAGCTATTTCTGCAGTTGGCCAAGCATAATTTAAATCTGCACCTATATTTTTCGAATTCATAACGTCAAACGCTCCACCGTATGCTTTTCGGGTGATAACCGTAATGCGTGGAACAGTTGCTTCTGCAAAAGCGTACAATAATTTTGCGCCATGGGTAATTATTCCGCGCCATTCTTGGTCTGTACCAGGTAAAAATCCGGGAACGTCTTCAAAAACAAGCAATGGAATATTAAACGCATCGCAGAATCGAACAAAGCGTGCTCCTTTTCTAGAAGCATCAATATCTAAAACGCCTGCCATTGCTGCGGGCTGATTGGCGATTATTCCCAATGTTCTTCCTTCCAAGCGTCCGAAGCCAACCACGATATTTTTTGCAAAGTCTTCTTGTACTTCCCGAAAACTTGTATCGTCGATTACATTTTCTACAACTTTTCGAATGTCGTAGGGAATTGTATTGTTTTCCGGCAGAATGTGCTTTATTGTCTCGATTTTTGCTTTGTTGAAGCTGAATTGTTTGGGATGTGGAGCTAATTCATTCGAATTTTGAGGAAAATACGTGACCAAATCTCGTACTTTTTTCAAACATTCAACATCATTTGTTGCTATAAAATGGTTCACGCCAGATTTTTCTGCATGTGTTTTTGCCCCGCCAAGATCTTCTGAAGTTACCGATTCATGCGTTACTGTTTTCACAACATTCGGACCTGTTACAAACATGTAGGAGGTTTCTTCCACCATAAATATAAAATCTGTCAGTGCGGGAGAATAAACTGCGCCGCCTGCACAAGGACCCATAATTACTGAAATTTGAGGAATTACGCCGGAAGCTCTTGTATTTCGGTAAAAAATATCCGCATAACCGGCAAGTGAAACAACACCTTCTTGGATTCGAGCACCTCCAGAATCATTTATTCCAATCAAAGGAGCGCCATTTTTCATAGCTAGATCCATAATTCTGCAAATTTTTGCAGCATGTGTTTCGGAAAGGGAGCCTCCAAGAACTGTAAAATCTTGCGAAAATACGTATATTAATCTTCCATGAATGGTTCCAAAACCTGTAACAACGCCATCTCCGGGGAAAAGCTGTTTGTCTAAGCCAAAAGCAGTAGAACGGTGTTCCACAAATTGCCCGATTTCTTGAAACGAATTTTCATCCAATAAAAGAGTGATTCGCTCCCGAGCGCTTAGTTTTCCTTGTTCATGTTGTTTATCAATACGAGCTTTCCCGCCACCTAAATGGGAGTCTTCGCGTCTTTTTTGTAAGTCTGTATTTTTATCCATATTTGCCAAAGATTACTTTCTATGCGTGAAAGAGGAACAAATATAAGTTTTTTCTATTCTTCGAAAGTTGTAAGTTTTAGAAATCGTTCTATTGTGCAGAAACGGTGTAAGGTTCTAAGTAAAATTATTTTGCGTTTACGGGTGTAAATAAAATTGTTTACTACTTTTAAAAAAAACAGATACTATGAAATCCAACCACGAACTAGATTATTTCATCCTCGGAGAGGAAATGCAATTAGTGGAAATAGAATTAGACTCTCAGGAAACAGCGGTCGCAGAGGCAGGTTCGTTTATGTACATGGACGAAGGAATTGTAATGGAAACTATTTTCGGTGATGGCAGTGAAAAAGAAAGTTCTGGCGGAATTTTAAATAAGTTATGGGGCGCAGGAAAGCGCTTATTAACGGGCGAAAGTTTATTTATGACGGCATATACGCACCATGGAACTGGAAAAGCGCGCGTTGCCTTTGCATCGCCATATCCTGGTAAAATCATTCCAATTGATTTGAGTGAGTACAATGGCAAAATTATCTGCCAGAAAGATTCTTTTTTATGCGCAGCAAAAGGTGTTGCCATCGGTATTGAATTCCAACGAAAATTAGGAACTGGATTATTTGGTGGCGAGGGATTTATCATGCAAAAGTTGGAA
Source organism: Crocinitomicaceae bacterium (assembly GCA_044354635.1). Classification (GTDB taxonomy): domain Bacteria; phylum Bacteroidota; class Bacteroidia; order Flavobacteriales_D; family Crocinitomicaceae; genus M0103. Next base: position 5,453 of record JBIKZR010000017.1, read on the forward strand.
GGCGACGGAATGGCATTTTGTCACGCTGGCGGACACATTTTAAAACGAACTTTAAAAGCAGGAGAAGTTTTGCGTGTGGATACTGGTTGCATTGTTGCTTATTCGCAGGAAATAGATTACGATATTCAATTTGTTGGTGGAATAAAAAACACGTTATTTGGAGGCGAAGGTGTGTTTTTCGCAACGCTAAAAGGCCCTGGTGATATCTGGTTACAAACGTTGCCGATTTCTCGATTGGCTTCGCGTATTCTATCCTACAGCCGAGGGCCGAGAAAAGAGGAGGGAAGTATTTTGGGAGGACTTGGAAATTTATTGGATGGCGACGGGAGGTAATTAATTACTTGAAACAACTTCGTAATAATTATTTTTTCTCCAAAGGAACCATCCTCTTCAAAATTTAAATAGCATTTTATTTCTGCAATGCGAGTTTTAATTGGATGGAATCTATTCTAAAAGTTTAATTCTCTTTTCGGTTTTCATCACCATTAAATACTATAAAAATCGTCGTTTAGGTAAATATTGAACGCACATTCTTGCTATTAAATTCAATTGTGCGTGGAGTGTAATGCCCGATTTTTTCTGCTTGAAAATGTATTTTTCAACCGTTTCTATTTCTATTTTTGACTAACGAAGTGCACTCTAAAAGCTCTAGGATATTGATTTAAGCAGGAAATTTAGAAAAGTAGTATGTAATTCGTTTTTTCAAGGCTTACGGCATAAATTAAATGGAAAAAAGTATTCCCGCAAGAAAAAAAACCTCTCTATGGTGCACGAGTTTTCAATTATTTCATTATCTTAATTTAGAAAATAAAAATTATGCAAAAAAGATGGCTTATCAAAACGCCAATTGAATCTACCGCTGTTGAGGAATTTCGATCCTCTTTAAAAGTTGATGCAATTGTCGCTGAACTACTACTACAAAGAGAAATAAACACTTTCGAACAAGCGGAATACTTTTTTCGACCGAAACTGGAGCAACTTCACGATCCTTTTTTAATGAAAAATCTTCCAGAAGCAGTTGCACGAATAAATAATGCAATCGAAAACGAAGAGAAAATACTGTTATTTGGCGACTATGATGTGGACGGAACATCAGCTGTTGCTTTATTGTATAGTTTTTTAAAAGATCACCATAAGAAATTGGATTTCTATATCCCGAATCGCTATTCAGAAGGATATGGTATAAGTTATCAGGGAATTGATTTTGCTTCTGAAAATGATTTTTCTTTAATCATCTCTTTGGATTGTGGTATTCGTTCGGTTGAACATGTCAAATATGCAAAAGAAAAAGGAATTGATTTTATTGTCTGTGACCACCATAATCCTGGCAATGAACTTCCGGACTGTTTGGTTTTAGATCCAAAACAATTGGATTGTCCGTATCCTTTTAAAGATCTTTCGGGCTGCGGAGTTGGCTTTAAATTATTGCAAGGATTGTGTATTCAGAACGCTTGGGATGTCTCTACATTATTCCAACATTTGGATCTGTTGGCGGTGAGTATTGGAGCAGATATTGTTTCTGTCACGGGAGAAAATCGCATATTGTGTTACCACGGGATGCTCCAACTGAATAACAAACCAAGAGCTGCATTCAAAGAATTGTTGGCTATTGCAAAACGAGAATTTCCAGTTACGCTTACGGATGTGGTTTTTACAATTGCACCAAGAATTAATGCTGCGGGTCGTCTGCGTTCGGGTAAGCATGCCGTAGAATTGATGATTTCTGAAAATACGGCAGAAATACAACGGATTGCAGCAGAAATAAATGCTGACAATTTGGAAAGACGACAATTGGATCAATTAATCACTTCTGAAGCTTTGGACTTAATAGAACAAGACGCAACGTTTAACAAAAGAAAATCAACGGTTGTTTTTAAAAACGATTGGCACAAAGGAGTTGTTGGTATTGTTGCTTCCCGCTTGATTGAAAGGCATTTTCGTCCAACAATCGTATTAACGGAATCCAATGGAATGGCAACTGGTTCTGCACGAACAGTAAATGATTTTGATATCCATGCCGCTTTAGAGAAATGCGAGCACTTATTGGAACAATTTGGCGGACATACGCATGCCGCGGGGATGTCAATGAAAATTGAAAATGTTCCTGCTTTTCAAACACTTTTTGAAAAAGTCGTTAAGGATTCCATTTCCAAAGAAGATGAATCTGCGGAACAACAAATTGATTTAGGACTGGATTTTGATTCTATTTTCACCGTTGGAGAAAACCGCATGAAAGTGCCACGATTAAAGCGAATATTAGAGCAGTTTGAACCCCATGGTCCACAAAATATGAAACCTGTATTCATGGCATCCAATGTTTTTTCTACCAAAGTAAACTTGTTGAATGAAGCACATTTGAAAATTTCTATGACCCAGCCACATACCGATTGTATTTTAGAAGGAATTGGATTTAATATGGCAGATAAAATGGATTTTGTAGCTGCAGGCTTGCCTTTTGATGTTGTTTTCACCTTGGAAACGAATAAATGGAGAGATCGGGAAACGATTCAGTTGAATATTAAAGATATTCGACCAACAGTGAGTTATACTTTTTAAAATGGATACAAGCAAAAAAGCCACCTTATTCAGATGGCTTTTTTGCTTACAATTCTGTTTATTTTATATCCGGCATTTCTCTTGTGAAAGCTGGAATTCCTGTGATATCCATTCCGGTAATCAATAAGTGAATATCATGTGTTCCTTCATATGTGACAACCGACTCAAGATTAGCCATGTGGCGCATAATAGAATATTCACTCGTAATTCCCATTCCGCCATGAATCTGACGCGCTTCACGTGCAATATTTAATGCGATTTCTACATTGTTGCGTTTCGCCATAGAAATTTGAGCAGAAGTTGCCTTCCCTTCATTTCTCAATTGTCCGACGCGCAAAGTGAGAAGTTGCGCTTTGGTGATCTCCGTTATCATTTCCGCTAATTTTTTCTGAATCAATTGAAATGCTCCAATCGGAACACCAAATTGTGTGCGTTCTTTTGAATAACGCAGTGCTTGATCGTAGCAATCCATTGCTGCTCCTAGTGCGCCCCAAGCAATTCCAAATCTCGCTGAATCCAGACAGCTAAGTGGTGCGCCAAGTCCAGAACGACCAGGTAAAATATGTGATTTAGGAACTTTTACGTCCACAAAAATTAATTCTCCAGTTGCCGAAGCGCGCAATGAAAGTTTACCATGCATTTCTGGGGTAGAAAATCCTTCCATCCCACGTTCAACAATTACGCCATGGATGCGTCCTGTTTCGTCTTTTGCCCAAACAACCGCAATATCTGCAAAAGGTGAATTCGAAATCCACATTTTTGCACCATTTAATATAATATGATCTCCAGCATCTTTAAAATTAGTTGTCATACCGGATGGATTGGATCCGTGGTCTGGTTCTGTTAAACCAAAACACCCCATCATTTCTCCAGTCGCTAATTTTGGTAAATATTTTTGACGTTGTTCTTCCGAACCATATTTCCATATCGGATACATTACAAGGGACGATTGAACAGACGCTGTTGAACGCAATCCAGAATCGCAACGCTCCAACTCTTGCATAATTAAGCCATACGATATGTGATCTAATCCTGCACCACCATATTCTTCTGGAATATAAGGACCAAAAGCACCGATTTCGCCAAGTCCTGCCAACAGGTGCATTGGGAAAGTTGCTTTTTCGTAATGTTCATCAATAATTGGCGACACTTCTTTCTTAACCCATGCTCTAGCTGTATCACGCACTAATTTGTGTTCATCAGACAAAAGGTCATCCATATTGAAATAATCTGGATGTGTGTATTGATCAGTTCTCATTTTATGAATTTTTTAAGTGACAAATTTAAATATATTTATTGACAAGGAAAGAATCTAAGTGAAGGTTGTTAACTTTGTACTTTAAAGTTATTAGTATAACATAGCAAGTTGTTTTTGGTTCATTTTTTTAATGGTAGAATTAGCAGTGTTCCGATGGAGCTAGATTTGCGTGTTCAATCATTTACACTTATATTAACCGGAATCTTAGCGACTTCCCTACTATTGGTAATTTTGGCCAGAATCAGAAATTCAAAGGCTATTCCTGCAGTTCTTTCGGCATTTTTAAAAAACATGTCTATAAATCAGCATTTTAAAGAAAATATGCGGATGGAATCGCTTAGCTCTATTTTTTTAATACTAAATTATTTTGTTTGTTTTTCTGTTTGTTTATTTCTGTTTTTTAGCCGCACACTTTCCCTTGATTTAGTATTTGCCATTGGACTTTCTATTCTTATTCCGATGGGATTATTTGTATTGGACACAATGGGTATTATATTGGTTGGAGCGATTACAGGAGAATCGAAAAAGTTACATAGCTCGCTAATTATAACACTTTCTCTGAATCAGTTTTTTGGGTTGTTTTTATCCTTGGTTTCCATATTGTGGATAATGAATCCAGAGTTCAATGCTATCTACGTGGTTGTTTTCGGAATACTCCTTGTTTTACATTACTTAATGCGTGTTTTGAAAAACACAATTGCCATTTTGATAAATGGTGTGCCGTGGTATTATTTAATTTTATACTTTTGCACACTTGAAATTTTGCCATTATATAGCGCATACTACTATGTGGCAATGAATTTCACAAGGTAATAAGAGATTTGAAAATTAATTTTATAGAACATTGGCAATCAAAACTATATTAGTATCTCAACCAAAACCGGAAGGAGATAAATCGCCGTATTATGATTTGGCGGAGAAATACAAATTAAAGATTGATTTCCGCCCTTTCATTCACGTTGAAGGAGTTGGGGCTCAAGAGTTCCGTCTTCAGAAAATTAATATTCCAGAACATACAGCTGTGATTTTCACCTCAAAAACAGCTGTTGACCATTTTTTTCGTGTAGCGGAAGAAATACGTTTTGATGTGCCAGATGCAATGAAATATTTTTGCATCACGGAAGCAGTAGCTTTCTATTTGCAGAAGTATGTCACATATCGAAAAAGAAAGATATTTTTTGGTAAACATACTATTGAAGATCTTGCTGAACTCATGAAAAAGCACAAAGGGGAGAAATATTTATTGCCGTGCACAGATATTTTACGCGATAAAATCCCAGAGACTTTAGAAGAACAAAAAATCAATTTCTCGAAAGCAATTTTATACAAAACTGTTGCGTCTGATCTCTCAGATTTAGAAGATGTTTATTATGATTTATTGGTGTTTTTTAGTCCAGGCGGAATTGAATCTTTGTTGAAAAATTTCCCTGATTTTAAGCAAAACAATACAAGAATAGCAGCATTTGGTCCTACAACTGCCAACGCAGTAATTAAGAATAATTTACGATTGGATATCCACGCACCAATGCCAAATGCACCTTCCATGACAGCGGCGATTGAAATGTTCGTAAAAGAAGATTTAAAGAAAAAGTAATTTTTTTAACGCCATTCCTTCTTATGGCGAAAAGCTCCATTTCTATTGATTTGTTACTCTTATATTCTTCCTAATTTTTAGGAGTCCAATAATCTTTTAGGAATTTATTTTTTTAAATAAGAGAAAAAGTTACTTTTACATCTATATTTCTTAATACTTAATTATAATAACTATGAAAAAACTTTTATTCTCTGCTTTGACTTTAGCGGCAATTTTTAATTCGAATGTTTCGAATGCACAATTGGCGGATGGTTCTATTGCTCCAGATTTCACAGTTAGTGCATACCAACCTTGGTTGTCTGCTGCTGGATTAAATAGTAACGGATCGTTTAAATTGTACGATTATACAGATGCTGGTTACACAGTATTCTTAGATGTTTCTGCAACGTGGTGTGGACCATGTTGGAATCACCACTTAACTGGTGCTTTAGATGATTTGTATATAAACCACGGACCTGCAGGTCAACTTGGAGTTAGTGCTACATCAACAGATGACGTTATGGTAATCTGGTTGGATGGTGACGGAAACACAGCTGATGCTACAATGTTGGATGGTAACGGTACGATTGGAAACTGGATTGAACCAAATGCAACGTTGGGTCAAATTCCATTCCCAATGGCAAACCCAATTGCTGCAACTGCAACACAAATTAACAATAACTTTGCAATTGCCTATTATCCAACAATATACAGAATTTGTCCAAATAGAGTTGTTACAGAAGTTGGTCAATTGACTGCTACTGGATTCTACGGTACTGTAGGTGCTTGTCCAGCTCCAGCTTCTCAACCGGCTGATGCTGCTGCCATTTCTTTCAATGGTATTACGGAAGTTTGTCCTGGAGATTATACTCCGAAGGTAACTATTCAAAACAATGGAACTAGTAATATGACAAATGCAACTATCACAATTCAAGTTGGTGGTTCAACAGTATCAACAGGTACATTTACAGGTGACTTAACTACATATGGTACTGCTGTAGTTACTTGTTCTTCAATCTCTGGTTTCGCTGGGGGCACATTGAATATTACTGTTACAACTGCTGGTGATGCTAATGCAGGGAATGGCACACTAAATCAAGCTATTACTGTTAACAATAATCCAGCAATCGCAGTGACAAATATGATTAATGTGGACGTTACAACTGATCAGTATGGTGGTGAAACTACATGGGAATTAACTTCTTCTGCTGGTGTAGTCATTTCTTCTGGTGGTCCTTGGGGTAACCTTGCTGCTGCAGGAACAACGGTTCGTCCAACTGTAAATGTTAATGGTTTAAATCCAAATGAGTGCTATAGATTTACAATTTATGATTCGTATGGTGATGGTATTTGCTGTTCTTATGGTAATGGTTCTTTTTCTGTTAAAGATGGTAACAATAATGTTTTATTTTCAGGTTCAAATTTTACAAATGAGTCTGGTGGTTTAATTAAGGCTGGTATTTTGGGGGTCAATGAATTAGACGTTGTTTCGTTTAACGTATTCCCTAATCCTGCAACTGATGTTGTAAATGTTGTTTTCGAAGCAAATAATTCAGATTATGAAGTAGCGATCATGGATCTTCAAGGTCGAGTTGTTTCTTCTCAAAACCACACTTCTTTATCAGGAACACAAACAATCACTTTCCCAATTGCAGAAGTTGCAAAAGGAAGTTATATTGTTTCAATTACTTCTAATGGCGTTTCTACAAGCAAAAATGTTGTTATAAAATAATACATAACGCTCAAATTGAAAACCCGGGTCCGAAAGGATTCGGGTTTTTTTATTTTTCCAAGTTCGGAATAAAGCGAAATTTA
>JBIKZR010000223.1:0-4036 GCA_044354635.1 Crocinitomicaceae bacterium
AGAGATTTACCAATCTTGATAAACCAATGGGCAAATGTTGTGCGTTGGGAAATGCGAACGCGTTTATTTTTAAGAACGACTGAATTTCTTTGGCAAGAAGGACATACAGCGCATGCTACAAAAGCAGAAGCCATTTCAGAAGCTGAGTTGATGTTGGAAGTTTATGCGGATTTCGCTGAAAATTATATGGCAATGCCTGTCATTAAAGGACGAAAAACGGAAAGCGAACGATTTGCAGGCGCGTTGGATACGTATTGTATTGAATCGATGATGCAAGATGGAAAAGCATTACAAGCCGGAACATCCCACTTTCTTGGTCAAAATTTCGCGAAAGCTTTCGATGTGAAATATGCGGATAAAGAAGGTAAATTAGAATATGTTTGGGCAACTTCTTGGGGAGTTTCCACACGTTTAATGGGCGCGTTGATCATGACGCATTCAGACGACGAAGGATTGGTTCTTCCGCCAGCACTAGCGCCAATTCAAGTGGTTGCAGTTCCGATTCATAAAACGGAGGAGGAGTTGGAGTTAATCAATGAAAAAATGGTTGATTTGGCTGCTAAATTTAAAGCATTAGGAATTTCCTTTAAATACGACGATGATATTAACCGTCGTCCGGGATGGAAATTTGCAGAATACGAATCAAAAGGTGTTCCTGTGCGCATTGCAATAGGACCTAGAGATTTGGCAAATGGTAAAGCGGAAGTTGCTAGAAGAGATACGAAAACGAAAGAAGTTGTTGATTTTGATGGGATTGAAATCTATATTCAAAATTTACTAGATGCAATTCAGTCAAATCTCTTGATTCGTGCAAATACCTACCGCGCTGAAAAAACACAAAAAGTGGATTCTTATGAAGAATTTAAATCTTTAATTGATAAAGGTGGGTTTTTCTTGGCGCATTGGGATGGTACAAAAGAAACGGAAGCGAAAATCAAGGAAGAAACGCAAGCAACGATTCGATGCATTGCTTTAGACCAGGAAATGGAAGAGGGGGTTTGCATGGTCACCGGAAAACCTTCCGCAGCTAGAGTCGTTTTCGCCAAAGCTTATTAATTATGGAAGACAATACGAAAGTCATTTTAGATCTCCTTTTGAACAAATCGGCGTTAAAACAAAATATTGCCGATGATTGTCAAGTTGTATTTGGAGAATTTAAGAAAATTATTACAAATGAAATTGAGCAGCTTAAAACTTCAGTTTCAGATCCTCGTATTCGCTTAAGCGTAAAAGAAAAGGGGAATTTTGAAATACATGTTCTTATCGGAAGTGATTTGCTCGTGTTTCACCTTCATACGAATGTTTTCCGTTTGCCGGATGAGAATCCACTTTGGGGGACGAAATACTTGAAAGAGGAAGATAATCGCGGCTATTTCGGTGTTATTTACGTATATAATTTCCTTGCTGAGTCCTTTCTACAAAATCGTGTAAATGATTCGGGCTATTTGATTGGTAGAATGTTTATCAATAAAGAACGCCACATCATGATGGAAGGCCAGGGTCAGTTGGGGTTTTTATTCAGAGATCTTGAAAATACGATTTTAACCGACGAAATGATTCGGGCAATTGTTCAGTCAACTTTTGCTTTTGCTTTACAGTTCGATTTGCTTGTGCCGCCATTTGACTTCGTTTCGGAGCTTTCAGTAGGAGAGATTCAATTGATTAGTGATAGCCTGCAACTCCAAACAGGTAAACGCCTTGGTTTCAAAATGAAAAGCGACGACAATGATTTTTTTTAAAAAAAAGAGCCGTAACGTTTGCTATTAAAGAATTTCAGTATATATTTGCACTCCCAAATTAACGCGGGAAATTGATATACGGCCCATTCGTCTAGTGGTTAGGACGCCAGGTTTTCATCCTGGTAACAGGAGTTCGATTCTCCTATGGGCTACAAAGTACCAAGTTTTAATTAATTTGGCCCATTCGTCTAGTGGTTAGGACGCCAGGTTTTCATCCTGGTAACAGGAGTTCGATTCTCCTATGGGCTACAAGGCAATTTTAAAATTTTTTTTAACAAAACAAAACAAAATGGCGAATCATAAGTCAGCGCAAAAGAGAATCAGATCAAACGAAGCTAAAAAACTTCGTAACAAGTATCAGCATAAAACAACACGTAATGCGGTCCGTAGACTACGTGCAGTAACTGATAAAAAAGAAGCGGAAACATTGTTTCCAAGTGTTGTAGCTATGTTGGATAAATTAGCAAAAAGAAATGTTATCCACAAAAACAAAGCTGCAAACTTGAAATCTGGTTTACAAGTTGCTTTAAACAAGTTATAAGCGATTCGAGCTGTAAAAACAATATTAGGGGCTTTAGCCCCTTTTTTTATACATTTACTTTTTTTTAGCCATGCGCTTTTTTATAGTGTGTATTTCTCTTTTCTATTGCGTTTCTTCAAACGCGCAATCGTTTCGTTCCCTTTTTTTTGTTGATTCCCTTAAAATGTTTCACGAAACGGGAGGGAAATTGGATTCTATCGATTTGATTATTGGAATGCCTTCTACGACATTTGTTGGAGGAAGCTGGAATAGACAGGAAAACACTCTTGGGTCGAATGAATTAATCAAATTCAATGGCGGACAGCAGTTTTACGGTTTTAATGATTGGAAGAAAATGCGCTACTCTGGATTGCCGCACCTGGGGTTCGCCTATTCTTTTGGAGGAAAAGGAACCCAGTTTGTTACAGCAACCTATGAACAAGTATTTAAGCACAGTATTCTACTAAATCTAGATTACACAAAATATCGATCTTCCGGTTTTCTAAGAAATAGCGAATTTTCCCATAATGATTTGCAGCTTCAATTGAATAAAACGGGGAAAATTTATTCGTTTGAATTAAAAGGCGCTTATGAATCTTCCGATGCTGAGCAAAATGATGGTTTACTGCTGGATTCTCTAGCCGATAATTTTGATTTGATCTTTCTGCCTGTTCGAAAGGAAAATGCAAAATTAGCAACACGAAGGACAAGACTTTCGCTTACAAACTATTTTGATTTTCTAGAAGATTCAACGAGCGCAGCTGGTTTGTTTACGCAGCACGAATTAAAAATCAAAAAGTTTTCCTATACGGAACAATCGGATTCTCTTTTCCTTTTGTATGCTTCTATTAACAAAGATAGTTTGGTTACGAATGATCAGCACCAATGGTCGCAAATTTCCAATGGAGTAGGTGCTTTTTGGAAAAACGACTTTCATTTTTTAACGTTTGGATCCACGCTTCGATTTTGGAATTTTCAAAATTTAGGAATTTATCGGGATACAATTGAACTTAATATGGTCGTCAATTATGCCTACAAACGAAATGATTTAGCCGTTCGAGTTTTCTCCGAATTGAATCTCGTCGGTGCGCAAAACGAAAGCATTCATTTACTATCTGCAAATTACAAAATCAATACATTTAGGTTTGCGGGCTGCGTCCTTTATGAAAATAAGTTGCCGGATTATTACCAGCGGTATGCAGTGGGAAATAATTACGCAAGTAATCTGCAGAATCCGAACAAACAAATTCGATTTCAACCAACTGTTTCCGTCAAAAGCTCTATTGCAGGAATTTCATTACTTGGAACATATACGTTTACCCAATTGAAGAATAATTACTTTTTCATTAAAGACACATGGCGAAACGATACACTTGTATCCGTTCGGTTTCAACAAATTGCTCTTCGACTGGAATATACATTTAGAAAGCTTACAATTCAGCCAAATTATATTTTTACAGTTTCCATGGATCCTTTAAAAATTACTCCGTCACATCAATTTCAAACACGTTTATTTTTAAAAGGCTACATTTTTAAAGCTAGAAAAATGCTAGCTTATACAGGAGTTGACTTTGCGTTGCTTTCGTCGTTTCAGCGAATTGGGTATAGTTCGAATACAGGAGCTTTCCAATTGGATGAAATATCTGCCAACAACAAAGGATATACAAATCTTCACTTTTTTGCAGGTTTTCAAATTGAAGAATTTAAATTTTTCCTTAGAATGGAAAATATAGCTTACTTCTGGAATGATAAAAACAGTGAAATTCTAAAAAAATAC
>JBIKZR010000224.1:0-4017 GCA_044354635.1 Crocinitomicaceae bacterium
TGAAAAAAAACTAGTGGATTTGAAATTTGAAACGCTTGAAAATACCTTTACCATTCAAAATGGGCAATTAGAGATCCCCGCAATGGTCATTCACACGAATGCACTTGATATTGAAACTTCTGGAACGCATACTTTCGATAACAAGATAAACTATCGGTTTGCATTTCGCTTCCGGGACTTGAAAGAAGAAAAGACAAGGTCTGAATTTGGCGACATTATTGACGATGGAACCGGCATGTATATCTTCATGCGTATGTTTGGCGATTTAGAAAACCCAACCGTTGAATGGGATAAATCAGCTAAAAAAGAACAGTCTAAAGCAAACAGAGAAGCTGAAAAGCAAACCGTAAAATCGATTTTGAAAACGGAATTTGGAATATTTAAAAATGACTCTACCGTAAAATCGTACCAACAGAAAACATTCCAAAAAGAGGAATTAAAGATTGAATTTGGAACGAAACAGTCGGAAAATACAATTGAGCAGAAAAAGGCGGAAAAAGATTCAAAAATTAAAAACAAACTCAAAGGCTGGAAAGAGGAAGCGGAAAATGCTAAAAAAGAAAAAATTGATTTGAATTAAGCTTTTCATTTCGATGTAAAGAAAGATTGTGTACTTTTCTATTCTATTTTTTCACCTATTTTAATCCAAATGGAACATAAAATTTTTGTTGTTTTAGCACATTTCTTTTTTCTCACCGCTTTTTCTCAAGTTGCAGGCAATCCAATAGGATTGGTAAACCAGCAAAAACCGGCGAATCTAATGTTCAACGATACTATTTTAGAAGAATTAGTTTGGTTAACGCCATTCGATAGTCCCGGAAAAGTTGGGAAATACGAAAAATTAGAACTTGGATTTGAACTTCCAACAAAAATCACACAACAGATCAATTACTTCCTGTTAAATGGAAAAGGCGGTATCAATCCTTTTGATCCGGATGCAATTGATTTTCGAGTTGATTTGACGGCTCCAGACGGCTCTAAAATTACCCGTTTCGGTTTTTATTTTGCACCATTTAGTCAAAAACTATCTGGAAGTTCAGAGAATATGGCTTCGCTTCAAAATGAATTTATTCCGGAAAAGACGCGCTTGAGCTGGCGATTTCGTTTTGCACCGAACCTAGAAGGAGAATGGAAAATAGACGTGAAAATTCGTATTGCAGGCTTTAAAACGATTACCCTTCCGGAAGGTACTTTTCAATGTGAAAAATCCAACCATAAGGGTTTACTGGCCCTATCCCAGACAACTTCAGAAAAGGACAGATGGCTATTTTACAGCGAGACCAATGAACCATTTTTTGCCGTTTCTGAAAACATCGCAAATGCAGGAGAATGTGGGTTTTATCCATCCCAATTAAAAAGACAATTAGACGGTATTCAAAAACTAGTGGATGCAGGAGGGAATTTTACGCGTTTTGAATTGGGGGGACAAGCGGCTTTGCCAGATTGGCCTACTTACAACAACTACGCCTCCAAACTCGATGAAATGTTTGCCTTTGATCAAGTCGTTGAAAAATGTGAAAAAAACCACGTATACTTTACACTTTTTCGCCACCACGTGGAAGTGATGGATCGGGGCGATTGGGCAAATGTACGCTGGGAACTTAATCCATACAAGGTTGGAATGAATTGTACCATCGAAGAATATTTCACAAAACCTGAAATTATCAAATGGCAAAATAATTGCCTCCGCTATGTTTTTTCGCGTTGGGGTTATAGCTCCAACATGGCTTTTTATAGCTATTCCGAAGTGGATAATTGGTGCACAAAATTACTGGAAAATAAAACCGAGCGCGAAGCCGAAAAAAATGCAGTTGTCCTGCTTCGAAACTGGATTTCCGATCAACAGAAATTTATTGAATCGAATTTAAATAGCGCCATTTTATTCTGCCATAGCCCTGCTCGTTTGTCTGATTTAGAAAACAATCCTGAAACGAGTTTTTTCAGTCTTTCGGATGTTATTGGAATACATTTATACGGAGAACGAAAAGAGATTAATTACACCGATCGCTACGATAAAATTGAAACCTACTGGAATAAATTTAAGAAACCAGTAATCTTGGAGGAAATGGGTCCAAATAAAATTGCCATGTATTGCTGCACCGGAATTGAATTCCACAACAGTATCTGGTCTTCCGCATTTATGGGATGTTTTGGTACAGGTATGGATTGGTGGTGGGAAAGTGGCGTATTTGATGCTAATTACCAAAAAGATCTTGCACATATTCAACGCTTCTTTTCAACTGAAAACCTAAGAGAAGGCAATTATTCTCCTCAAAAATGGAAAGATGCATCCATCAAAAACAGCAAGTTGGAAAATTATGCACTGAAGGACGAGAAAAAGGAACACGCTATAGGTTGGATTCACAATGCAACTTTTTACTGGAGAAATTTAGCGGAAAGCAATCCGTGTTTAATTAATCTTGTGGACGAAAAAAGCGACTTAAATGCGCCCTGCTATTTTAGTAAAGATCCATACGGTTATTCCTTTTCGATGCTTGGAAAAGCGTGTCCAATCGAACACAATGCAGTATACGAACACGAAGAATTGAAAGGATTTGACAATCCGAAATTGAAAGATAAATACACCGATAAAGGAGGAGCGCAAATAATACAAAACCCTTATGGAATCAAGCGAAATCCATCCTTTAAACTAAAGGAATTGAAAACATCCGGCCTCATTAAAAAACACTGGTATACCGTTGAATATTATTTCACAGAGGGGGAAGTCGTTGGTAAAGCTCCAATTGAAGCGCAAACAATTTCCACAAATGCACTTGGAACATTGGAAGTAAACGTGCCAAATTTGGATTTTAATCACCCCGATTACGCTTACAAAATAAGCTATTTGGGGTACTATCGCTAATACCTAAACACTATGTATTTTTTGAGTTTTCAAGCTATCCTTAGGTTGCATAACACTTTCGTTTTAACTTTACACCATGGAAAAATTCACCAACCAATTAATTCACGAAACATCGCCCTATTTAGTGCAGCATGCGCACAATCCAGTAAATTGGGTTCCATTTTCAGATGGTGTTTTTGAACAAGCGAAGCGCGAAAACAAACTTGTATTAGTAAGTGTTGGCTATTCCGCTTGCCATTGGTGCCATGTTATGGAACATGAATGCTTTGAAGATGAAGAAGTGGCGGATTTGATGAACACGTATTTTATCAATGTAAAAGTGGATCGGGAAGAACGTCCGGATGTGGATCAAGTTTATATGACAGCCGTGCAATTAATCACACAAAAAGGCGGCTGGCCATTGAATTGTTTTACCTTACCAGATGGAAGACCAATTTATGGTGGAACCTATTTCCCAAAAGACCAATGGATGCATATTTTGCGTTCTCTGGAGCATACTTTTAAAAATGACAGAGAAAAAGCGGAGGAATATGCAGCGAATTTACACGAAGGAATTAAAAATAGTGAACTCATTGCAGTTGCAGTAAAACGCGATTCCTTTTCAGAGGAAAAACTGCATGAACTTGTGCTGCGCTGGTCTCGGAATTTTGATGCTATGGAAGGTGGTGAATCACGGGCGCCAAAGTTTCCATTGCCAAACAACTATGAATTTCTACTGGAATATGGCGTGAAATATGAAAATTTAAAGGTTTTGAAACACGTGGAGTTAACCTTGGATAAAATGGCAATGGGTGGTATATACGATCAAGTTGGCGGCGGATTTTCGCGGTATTCAGTTGATATGCTTTGGAAAGTACCACATTTTGAAAAAATGCTATACGACAATGGACAATTGCTGCATCTTTATGCTCAAGCCTACAACTATTTTCAAAAACCATTGTATAAACGTGTTGTTTACCAAACGATTGAATGGTTGCAGCGGGAAATGTTAACCAAGGAAGGAGCATTTTATTCTGCTTTGGATGCTGATAGCGAAGGAGAGGAAGGAAAATTTTACTGTTGGAAACCGAAAGAGCTCCAAGAACTTTTAGGAGAAGATTATGCATGGGCAAAAGATTTTTACGCAGTGAACCAACGCGGGTTTTGGGAGGAGG
>JBIKZR010000225.1:0-4015 GCA_044354635.1 Crocinitomicaceae bacterium
TAGGTATCCTTTTTTTAATCTTCATTGAAATAAATTTCATTTGCTAAAAACAGAAAAGCACCTGTCTTACGATCAGATGCTTTTATCAGAGTGCCCACGACTGGATTTTTACAAGAACCAGTTCTGGGACGTGCAGTGGATAAAAGCATCTATTTTTCGGTGAAAAACCAGTTCCTTTTCCTTTTTTTAATCTTCATTGAAATAAATTTCATTTGCTAAAAACAGAAAAGCACCTGTCTTGCGATCAGATGCTTTTATCAGAGTGCCCACGACTGGATTCGAACCAGCACACCTAATGGCACCACCCCCTCAAGATGGCATGTCTACCAATTTCACCACGTGGGCATAATATTCTCCGTGTGAATTTCCTGCAAAGATACTCCTTTTTAGAAATGAGAATGCTGTTTTATTTGTCGTCCTTCAAAAAATACAAGAATTTCTTCCAAGTGAACCGTATTTGGTTTTGGTCGTTATTCCGATTTCCTTCTTGTATTTATTCGGCAGGTTTGCCTTATATTTGTTTCTTTTTGTACATGAAATATTTTGTAGCTTTTACTTTTTTAATTGTTCTGTCTAATTGTTCTTTCGCTCAGACGGATAGCTTAAAAAGCAAGTTAAAATCCATTCAAATTTCCGGGTTTTTGGACGTGTATTATGGCTTCGATTTTAACCAGCCGGAAAGTGAATTAAGACAGCCTTTTTTGTTTAATTATAACCGACACAATTCTTTTAGCTTGAATTTAGGTAAAATAAAGTTTTCGGTGGAAGATTCTTCCTATAGAGCTTCTTTGGCTTTTCATACTGGAACGTATGTGAATGATAATTATTCCAGTCAATTGGGTTTGCTAAAGAGCGTTAGTGAAGCGTCTGTTGGTTTTGCCTTGAATAAGAATAAAAAAATCTGGTTGGATGTTGGAATCCTACCTTCCCATATTGGATTTGAATCTGCTGTTTCAGCGGATAATTGGACGCTTACTCGGTCGCTTTTAGCAGAGAATTCACCATATTACATGGCGGGAACAAAAGTTACATGGAATCCTACTGATAAAATAGAACTTGCAGCCATTGTTTGTAATGGTTGGCAGGTTATCAAACGTTTAGATGGAAATTCTTTACTTTCTTTTGGTAGCCAGATTATGCTTAAGCCAACCAAAAAAGTCGTAATAAATTGGAGTACTTTCATTGGAACGGATGATCCGGACTCTTTACGAAGAATGCGTTATTTTAATAATTTTTATGGTAGCATCAAGCTGACGAAGAAATTGTCTTTTCTTGCTGGTTTTGATCATGGAATGCAACAAGTATCAAAGAAAAGTAACGCATATCACTTTTGGCATAGTGCCGTTTTACTCGCTAAATACGCGTTCAATCCCAAGCTTACGGCCACATTTAGAGCGGAATACTACGAAGATAAAAATTCCACAAAAATTGTAATCCCAACGTTCAATAGTTTTAATACATCTGGTCTTTCTCTAAATTTTGACTATACGCCGTTTCCGGATGTGTTTTTCCGAATCGAGTCGCGCTGGTTGAATAGCCGGGATAAATTGTTCACAAAGCAGGATTCTTTTGTTCGGAATAACCTATTTATCGTTGCTTCTTTGGCGATTAAATTCGCTAATTAAACAGCTGTATTTTCCTCGCTAAATCGCACGTCTTCCATAAAAGCTTGTTTGGTCATTTGTCCAATTTCCAGGGTGAAATAACCGAATTCTTCTGAAATAACGCCAACCAATTGGTAAATTCCCTTTCCGTAAAACGGGTATTTTCGAGCGGTTTCCGGGAAATGAACGGTATCGATAATATCTCCGTGTGCGTCGATAAATGTTCCGAAAAACATCGTTTCGCCCTTGCTTGTTCGCGATTGTTTGAGTGCAACCAAATATCCAAACGTGGTAATTCTTAAGCCGATAAATTGCGGAATTTCTTTTGCGCGTGTATGTATAGGAACTATTTCCGCTAACAAATCAAAAGGATTACACAATGGAAAGCCAAGTAGTTCCATCTGTTCAAACGCCAATTCTAAATTCGATTCACTCAAAGACGGCAGTTCAAAGGTTTTTCGCTCTTGCTCAAATAATAGGGGAACAGGCACTTTGTCTTTTACCCGATTATGGTATAAATGTGCTTTCCACAGGAGTTGTTTTCGACTTTCTGGTAAATCGCGCAGGCCGCCAATCCGAATAATTAATACCAATTGTTCTAGTGGAATATACGTGCGTTTTACCAAGTCTTCAAAATCTAAAAACACACCATATTTTTGTCGTTCCGCTAAAACAGAAAGAATGAGTTTACTTTCTATTCCACTGACTAGGATAAATCCTAAAATCAATTCTTTTCCGCTTAAAATACATTCGTACGAACCAACATTAAGCGATGGCGCAAGAATTGTTGCTCCCCAGTTTCGTGCTTCGTGCACGTAAATTTCTGTGCGGTAATAACCACCAAAGTTATTGATTGTAGCGGCCATGTATTCCAAAGGATAATATGCTTTTAAATACAAACTTTGGTAACTTTCCACCGCGTAAGAAGCAGAGTGCCCCTTGGAAAATGCGTAGCCGGCAAAACTTTCTATTTGGCGCCAGATTGTAGTGATTACAGCATCGCTAAAGCCTTTGTTTTTACAGTTTGTGAAAAATGCTTCTTCGACTTTTGTAAATTCACTGCGCGAGCGAAATTTTCCCGACATTCCGCGGCGTAAAACATCCGCTTCGGCCAACGATAATCCGCCAAAATGGTGCGCTACTTTTATAACGTCTTCTTGATACACCATTATACCGTATGTTTCGGGCATTATTTCCTGTAAAATCGGATGCGCTTCTTTTCTTTTTTCTGGAAAGCGATGCCGCAAAATATATTCCCGCATCATGCCAGATTGTGCAACGCCAGGACGAATAATGGAGCTCGCAGCAACTAATCCGATGTACGTGTCGACTTGTAATTTTACCAATAGCATGCGCATAGCTGGTGATTCAACATAAAAACAACCGATTGCCTTTGCCGAACGTAGCAATTCCTTGATTTTTTCATCGTGTTTGAAATGCGAAATATCGTGGATATCGTGCGGTGGATTTTCCGGTTGGTTGTAGGCGATAATTTCTAGGGCATCGTGAATTTTTCCTAATCCGCGCTGACTCAACACATCGAATTTAAACAAACCAACATCTTCCGCTTCTAGCATTGAAAACTGCGTTGTCGGGTAGCCTTTCGGAGGTAAAAACGTACCGGAAAACCAGGATATTGGTTTTTCACTGATTACAATTCCGCCAGCATGCACGCTCAAATGGGAGGGAAGTCCGTGGATGTGATTACTGTATTTCAAAACCAATTGCGAAAGTTGATCGAGCTGTGAAACAATAAATTTGCGCTTGCTTAAAAGATCAATTTCTGATTTTGGCAAACCAAATACTTTCCCTAATTCGCGCACGGTTGCGCGGTATTGAAACGTATTGTAGGTGCACAATAACGCCGCGTTGGGATGTCTGTGGAAAATGTAGCGCGTGATATCGTCGCGGTCTTTCCACGAAAAATCGATGTCAAAATCTGGCGGATTCTTGCGGTATAAATTAATAAAACGTTCAAAGTATAAATCGAGTTCGAGTGGATCAACATCTGTGATACGCAATAAATACGCAACTATACTATTTGCGCCACTTCCCCGTCCGACGTAGAAATAGCCTTTGGAACGCGCGTAGGAAGTGAAATCCCAGGTCACAAGAAAGTAGGACAAGTATTCTTTTTGCGCAATTATTTCAATTTCCTTGGCAATTCGATTTGTAATTTCCTCCGTAACAAGGGAGTAACGATACGCAATTCCTTCGTGTGCCAATGCGGTTAAAAGTTCCAGGTCTTCCGCTTTACTTCCCGTGTACGTAGCGCTATTTTGTGGTGTTGCAGCTTCTCCAAAAGCAAAATGGATGGAGCAGGAGCGAAGTACTTTTTCCATGTTTTCGAACAATTGTGGAAATTCTACAAAGCGTTCTTTCAGTTCTTCAAAGGGAATAAGTTTTTCATT
>JBIKZR010000226.1:0-4013 GCA_044354635.1 Crocinitomicaceae bacterium
CTTTTACCAAATAAATAATACGTTTGCTTTTGATGGTGGTAGTTGGTTTGTTGCGGATACTGCAATTCATTTTGTTCCATCCGAATTTGAATCAAATCCGTTGATTTATACTTCCACTCCAGGAACTTACACCTTGACTTTTACAGATAATTACTGTAATCAGTCTGTTTCTGCGGATGTTTATTTCCCTCCGTATGCATATACGCAAGTATTGGACACAGCAATTTGTATCGGAGCAACCTATACAATCTATGCTTTAGAAAATCCAACGGTTAACAATTTTGTTTGGAACAATGGTGCTACAGGCCCTGTGATTACAGTTTCCCAGCCAGGAGATTATACGGTTACAGCTTCCAATATTTGCCATTCTTACACAGATGTAGCAACAATTGGAATTAAAGAATGTGATATTGATGTTCCAAATATTATCGTGCTTTCGTCTACAGTTGGAAATAATATCTTTTACGTTCAATACGCAGGGGTTGCTGAGTTTGAGTGTACCATTTTTAACCGATGGGGAAATAAAATCTACCAATATGGCGATCCAGATGGTGGCTGGGATGGCAGAACGCTTGGCGGAACTTTGGTAGAAGAAGGAACTTATTTCTATATTATTAAGGCTACCTTTGAAGGCGGCAGTGAAACTACTAAACAAGGTTTTGTTCAAGTTAAATACTAATAACATTCATTTAAATAGTAAAAAGCGATTCTTTTGAATCGCTTTTTTTTTGACTAATTTTTTGGCTTATTAAATGAAAGTCTTTACTTCATTCGGGAATAGTAGTTATTTTTACAAAAAAGGATTCTTATGAAAACAATTGGTGTTAATGGATTTGGACGGATAGGTCGTTATTTTACGCGATTAACATTGGATTGTTCGGATGTAAATGTTGCAGTAGTAAATGATTTAGCCGACATTGAAACCTTGGCTCATTTGTTAAAATACGATAGTGTTCACCGGGGTTTAAAGCATACATTCCGCATTGAAGGTGAAAAGATTTGTTTTGAAAATGGCAAAGAAATTCACTTTTTAAAGGAACGTAATCCGGAAGATATCCAATGGGGTAAATATGGCGTAGATATCGTTTTAGAATCAACAGGATTGTTTCTAACAAAAGAAGATGCATCCAAGCATTTTTTTGGTGGTGCAAAAAAAGTTATTATTTCTGCTCCTGCAAAAAGTGATGAAATTAAAACAATTGTACTTGGTGTAAACGATTCATTTTTGGAATCAACAGATACACTTATTTCCAACGCTTCATGTACGACTAACAATGCCGCGCCAATGTTAATGGTGATGCGGGAATTATGTAAAATTGAAAGTGCGTATATTACAACGATTCATAGTTACACTTCCGACCAACGGTTGCACGATGCTCCACATAAGGATCTTCGCCGCGCGCGCGCCGCAGCGGAATCTATTGTTCCAACAACTACCGGAGCGGCAAAGGCAATTACTAAAATATTCCCTGAATTGGAAGGTAGAATTGGTGGCTGTGGTGTTCGTGTTCCCGTGCCTGATGGTTCTTTTACCGATTTGACTATGGTAGTTCAGAATCCACCTACGAGAGAAATAATAAACGCAGCTATGAAAGTTGCATCTGAAACGTATTTGAAAGGAATTCTTGCCTATACAGAAGACCCAATCGTTTCCGTGGATGTTATTGGAAACCCAAATAGTTGTTTGTTTGATGCCGAATTGACTAGTGTTGTAAATAATATGGTTAAAGTTGTAGGGTGGTATGACAATGAAGCTGGCTATTCTAATCGATTACTTGATTTAATGCGTAGAATGTAAGATTAAAGTTTGAAATTCGTTTCCAAATGGGATAAGATTTTTTTCGATGCACCCGTATTTTTAACTACCAACTCTGCAGTTCTAGCGGATATCTCATCAAGATTTATTTCAATTAAAGCTATGGTTTTTTCAAAAGCTTCCGCTGTGCTGATGGTGAAACCAGTTCCATGTTCAATAAATCGAGACGCTTCAGGGAACTTTTTGAATTTAGGACCAAACAGCACTGGTAAACCAAACACGCTAGGTTCTAAGATATTGTGTAATTTCCCCGTAAATCCTCCTCCTATGTACGCAATCTTTCCGTATGCATACGCACTCGCTAAATGACCGATTGTATTCAAAAGTAAAACTTGATTATTACCTGTGTCTGTGTACCGTGAAGTTCTTCCATGAAGTAATTTTTCAATGGATACTATGTGTTTTTCATCAATAGTATGTGGTGCAAGTATAAATTTCTGTTGGGGATTTTTTAAAATGAATGGAGTTAGAAATAATTCATCCTTAGGCCAAGTACTTCCTAGAATGATAGCTTTTTCACCCATTAAAAAAGTAGAAATCCTTTCGTTATTTTCGAGTAAAAGTTTATTTTCAATTACCCTGTCGTAGCGTGTATCACCAACGCGAATATAATTACTGATTCCGATACTTTTTAAAAGTAAACCGGATACTTCATCCTGGGTATAAAAGAAATCGATTGCGTGTAATGTTTTCCTGAAAAATGAACCGTACCATTTGAAAAAACGCTGATCCTTTCGGAATAAACAGGAAAGTGAAAATACTTGAATGTGTTGTTTTTTAGCTTCAATTATATAATTCGACCAAAATTCATATTTCACAAAGAATGCTTTTTCCGGATGAAAATGTTGGATAAATCGTCTCGCATTTCTAGGTGTGTCAATTGGGAGGTAAATTGCCAAATCTACGCTGTTTTTTCGTTTTTGATAATGTTCAATCCCGGAAGGAGAGAAAAAAGTGACCAACAAAAAACAATCGGGTTGTTTTTCTTTTAGAAGATGCATCGCGGGAAGCGCCATGTCAAATTCACCGAGCGAAGCGCAATGGAACCAAATCACTTTTGAAGCAGTGATTTTTGGTAACTTCTCGAAATAATTTACTCGACCTAATACCCATTTCTTGGCTTTTGGATGAAAAAGAGATGCAACGCGCAAAGCACTTGCGTAAGCTAAAACAGCAATAGTGTAAAGTAAATGCATCAATCGAAGTAAAAATCTTTAGGTTTGCGCTTGTAAAAAGGAATAAACCATCCTACCCGAAAACCAGCTTGAAAATCCATTCTAATTGCTGCTGGAACAACAAGTTCGGGCTGATCAAAGAAAATAGTTCGTTTGTTTTTAGTAAATCCCTGCTGCGCATAAAATCCGCCGTAAAAGTTGTAATAACCGCCATTTGACATAAATGAATACCCTACAAATTGGTGCAGATTAGGTCCGGCTGTTAATCTGTCGTATCCTTTTCGATAGTCCAACTCTAATTGCGGAATGACTTGGTCTTGCGTTTCGATACGCATGTGATGCACTAAATAACCAGCTCCTAAATGCACAAGGATTCCAGAGTTTTTATTTGGACTTAGCACTGGGAATAGTTTTCCAACCGCAACATTCACATTTAAACCTCTCGAATATACTATAACCTTTGCAATGTCTCCATTTTCATCAGTAATATTCCCGTAGGAATCCACTAAATGATCAAAAAGTCCAGTAACATTTATTTTATTACCAAAAATAAAATTGGCATCCATTCCCCAAAACCAGTTCCGATTGGTTTTATATCCTGCCATAATTCCGAGGTGACTCAAAAAACCATAGCGGTCTGCTAAATCCCCATACGTGCTGTTTGCACCATAATGCACTCCAATTAGCGGTGTGCCAATTATGGAATCTTTGACATTTCTTTGCGCAAATGTGGAAAAACCGATTAGGCCAATAATAATAGAGTATATCCAATTTTTCATAGATCAAATTTAAGTGCAATTTCTTTGCTTTTCTACTAAAAAAATATAAAAAGCATTTAAATATATACTTTTCTAGCAACATGCTAAGCTTATTTGTTACTAGCATTGTGCTAATACAAATCAAAAACCTTTCTTTAGTTTAAGCGAATTAAACACATTTTAAGTTGTGGAGAATACGCATTCTAACAGATTAAAAGCAAGGGATTTGTATTCTTTCTTTTTGTCTTTTACGAAGGTGGTTTT
>JBIKZR010000227.1:0-4000 GCA_044354635.1 Crocinitomicaceae bacterium
CAACAATTACTCCCGCAGGAGCAACAACTTTTTGCCAAGGCGGTTCGGTCGTGTTGGATGCACCAATTGGAAATGGAAATAGCTACCAATGGCAATTGAACGGCGTTGTAATTCCTGGACAAACAGGAGCTTCATACACTGCGAATGCAAGTGGCTTGTATGCTGTAGTTGTAACTGCAATTGGTTGTGCTTCAACTTCCTTAGAAACAAGTGTAACCGTGAATGCCTTTCCAGGTTCAATTCTGTCTGTTAGCGGACCTACAACTTTCTGCGATGGCGGGTCGGTAGTTCTATCCGCGCCTTCCGTTCCAGGAATAACGTACCTATGGCAATCCGGTGGAATTGCAATTCCAGGTGAAACAAATTCTAGTTATACTGCAAACACCTCCGGTTCCTATACTGCGGAAATAACATTGAACGGTTGCGTTTCCACATCTTTGGCAACGGTTGTCGTTGTTAATTCCTTTCCTTTGGCAACTATTACACCAAACGGAGCTACAACATTTTGTCAAGGCGCATCTGTTATTTTAACTGCAAATGCTGGCGTTGGACTAAGTTACCAGTGGGAATTGAATGGAACGCCAATTTCTGGTGCAACCAATGTTTCTCAAACTGTTTCCGCATCAGGCGATTACAGTGTGACTGTTACACAAAATGGCTGTTCTACCACTGATAATCAATTGGTTGTTGTTAATTCACTCCCAACAATTACGGTGAACAATCCAACTATTTGTCCAAATGAATCCGTTGTAATTACTGCAAATCCTACGCCAAGCGGTGGAACATTTATCTGGTCTTTGGGTGCGCAATCAACGAATTCCATTACAACAACTGCAGCTGTTACAACGCCATTTACCGTGGAATATACCGCACCAAATGGCTGTGAAGTAATAGGAAATGGCACACTTACGGTGACAACTGTTTTAAGTGGAACCGTGCAAGTAAACAATCCGAGTATTTGTTTGGGTGATGTTGCCGTTTTAACAGCCAATCCATCGGTTCCAGGCGGGTCGTACCTTTGGTCGCCGGGAGGACAAACAACACCAGCAATCAGTGTTTCGCCGAGTGCAAATTCTACGTATAGTGTAGTGTATTCCTTAAATGGTTGTTCAGCAGTTTCTGTAAACGGAACTGTCACGGTAAATTCTCCGCCACTCGTTAGCTTCTCCGCTGATAATTTAACGGGTTGTTCCCCGTTGAATGTTACATTTACAAGCACAGGAACGACAGCATCCTTTTATTCTTGGAATATGGGAGACGGCACACAAATTTCCGGTGCTTCCGTGAATACCACTTTTACAACGGCTGGTTGCTACGATATAACGCTTACAGCTTCTGAAAATGGTTGTACAGGAACTCAAACTTTGGTTAATTACATTTGTGTAAATCCGATACCGGAAGCGTCCTTTTCGACAAATATTTCAACATTTACAGAAAACACACAAGGCGTTTCTTTTTCGAACAATACAACTGGAGGACAAACGTACAATTGGAATTTTGGGGATGGAACAAGTCCTTCGACGGAGGATGAACCGCAGCATAATTTCTCCAATACAGAGGAAGGTTATACCATAACACTTATCGCCTATTCTGGTGCTTGTTCGGATGAATTCTCCCTGTTTATTCCATTCCAAGAAGAATTACTTTTCTATGTTCCGAACACGTTTACGCCGGACGATGATTTTTACAATCCTACTTTTCAACCTGTATTCACTTCTGGATTTGATCCTTACGATTACACACTTTCGCTTTATAACCGCTGGGGAGAGCTAATTTTTGTTTCTCAAAATGCTTCAATTGGTTGGAATGGAACATTTGGTACAACCGATTCAAAAATATGCCAAAAAGGAATTTACACGTGGAAGGTAGAATTTAAGGTACTTGCAACGGATGAACGAAAAATTGTTTCCGGACACGTGAATTTGATGCGCTAAGGATTAAAACAGTGGAAATGTAGGATAATTTAATTCTTACTTTCTAGTTGCAACAATTGAATACACCATTGGGATTTTGAAATCAATGTGTTTTATACGGAATTTTTTCGGCTCGAATTCAATGGTGTTTTGAAAGCAATTATATGGTGAATAATCGATTTCCTCGAGCGAATTAATTTCCAGCTGATTCTCTAAAAGACTGTTAATTACTTCACCAAGACCATGGTTCCACATGATATATTCTTCCTTTAAAACCGCTTCTCTATCGGCGTAGGTTCCGGTTTCGGTTTCATAAATTGCACTCGTATTGAAATAATTGTAGCTAATTTTTTGGAAATCGTCGTCAAACATCCAAACCACCGGATGAAATTCCACGAAAACAAATTTACCTTGGGGTTTTAGAAAATTAGAAACGATTTGCGCCCATTTTTTGATGTCCGGCAACCATCCTATTGTACCATAACTTGTATAAACGATATCAAATTTTTCGGTAAGCAGATTCGGTAAATCATAGATGTCGCAGCAAATAAATTGTGCATTAATACCAGATTGAGCAGCAAATTTTTCCGCATATTCAATCGCTTTATCCGAAAAATCAACGCCGGTAACCTTTGCGCCCATTCTTCCCAAGGAAAGCGTATCCTGACCAAAATGGCATTGCAAATGCAAAATACTTTTTCCTTTTACATCTCCAAGTAAATCCATTTCAATAGCATTCAGCGAAGAATTTCCTTTCAAGAAATTAGCATTGTCGTAAAACGCTGATTTCACGTGAGAATCCGTCCTATTGTTCCATGATTTTTTATTAATCGCTATGTAATTTTCCATGCAGTTGATTTTTTAAAAACAGATTTACCTTTTAAAAAAATAAAAAAAGGCAAAGCAATGAAGTAGATGGGTGCAAAATACTGATTTTAGGTGTTAAAACCGTAGAATCATTTTCAAATTGAAGCGTCGCTGGGTCAAATAATTTGGGATAGAGTAATACCTTCCCTCCGTATCTTGAATCCATTGTTTGGATAATACATTATTGATTCCCAATAAATTGAACACTTCAAATGAAATTATGGCATCGGTGAAATTTCTACTGAAAAAATTCTCAGTAGCTTTTTTCTTGTATAAGAAATCATACGACATACCAATATCCACGCGGAAATACGATTTCATGCGCAGCGTATCTTTGTAGCGATTTTTATCTGGCGGACCATACGGTAAACGTGTTCCAAACTGCATTCCCATTTGAACGCTGAAACTTTCAAAACCAGGCATGCGATCCTGCACCAAGGCACCAAAATTGAGCAATTGATCCGTTGGACGGGGAATAAATCCGGGTAAAATAGTCGCGCTATCTACAATTGTTTGGTCTTCACTGATTCCAAAAATTATTTTTTCACCTGCAGCGTTATAGAATTCTTTATAGGAATCGTTTAGAATATCTTCCTTGGTGGACATTATTCCCATTTTAAAGAAAGATTCAATTCCCTTCACAAATTGTCCGTGGATATTGACATCCACACCATACGCATACGCAATAGCATTGTTTTCAGCGTAATAGCGCGTGCGTACATTATCAATTTCATACGGATTTACATCCCACAAGTATTTATAGTATGCTTCAGCGGAAAATTTGAACGGAAGTTCCCTGTTCCACATGTTAAAATAAAGATCCGTTCCTGCTACTAAGTGAAAGGATTTCTGGGATTTCACGGTGAGGTTGAGTTGCCCGTCAAACGTTCTAAATTCCCGGTAAAATGGCGGTTGGTAATACAAACCAGAAGAAATTCTTGCGCTGATATCCCGTCGACTGATTTTTCCATCTTTCACCATGTAAACCCTTGGGAAATAAATCAGCGAAGCACGTGGCGTAAGGTAAAATTCCTGGTTTATCGTTGTATACCCCGCTCTAGTTCCAATATTCAAGGCCAAGCGTGAATTGGATTCGCGAATAGTATCTTTTACTGTAAGTTCCACTTTTATTGAATCCACCTTGAGCTTCTCCGTTACCGAAACTGGAAAATCGCGTTTTGTTTTCGACCAGATGGAATTCAGCTGCAGAAATGTCGTAA
>JBIKZR010000228.1:0-3999 GCA_044354635.1 Crocinitomicaceae bacterium
CGTTGTACGATTTGCGCAGCGACGGCTTAACATCCAAAATAAATCTAACCTACAAAGCGCAGGTTTTCCAGAATTCCGGTTTGGATTGGGAAAATGTAAAATTGAATATTTCCACCAATAATCCCTTCCAAAATAAGACAAAACCGACACTTCATCCTTGGTATGTGGATTATTACGTGTACCGAAATTATGGAAATAACAGAGATATAGCACCACAATCGATGATGAAAAAAGAATCGGAGAAAAGTATTGCATATTCCAACAGTATTGGCAAGCAAGATGAAGTGATGAGCCAAACTTCCGCACAATTTGTTGAGGTTGTTCGCCAATTGACATCTGCAGAATTCCGGATTGATTTGCCTTACACCATAAAATCAAATAACGAACAGCACATGGTGCTTATCAAAGTTGCAGATCTAGAAGCAAACTATAAATATTACACCGTTCCGAAATTGGATAATTCCGTTTATTTGATTGCACAACTTTCTAAACTGGACGAACTTGGACTGGTTCCTGCGCAAGCAAATATTTTCTTTGACGGCAGCTATGTTGGTGAAACATACATCGACCCAACTTCCATGGAAGACACCTTGAATTTGAGCCTTGGAAAAGATCCAAATATCATGGTGAAGCGTTTATTGGTAAAAAAAGACACCAAAGAGAAAATCGTTGGCGATAAAAAAGAACGGATTCTTTCTTATTCCATTGAAGTGAAAAACATGAAAGCCACACCAATTGAAATTGTTGTGCAAGATCAAGTTCCAATTACGCAAAATGCCGAAATCAGCATAGAAACGTTGGAACTTGGAAAAGGAGAACTAGATGCACGAACGGGAATCATAGAATGGAAATTCAGCCTAAAACCGAAAGAAGGGAAACTTATGAATTTCAGTTATAAGGTAACGCATAAAAAAGAAATGAACGTAAGCCTATAATCGGCAAAAATCATTCTGGAAATAGCTGTCTGCAAGGGCGGCTATTTTTTTTGCCTAAGATCTAACTATTTGGATGCGATAATCAATTACTATTAGGGTAGTATCTGTTTCACCGGTTGTAATTTTTATTAATTTTATACCAGTCTTATTGTTTAGGCCGTTCAAACAAAAATTGCGAAATTGCGTTAATCTAATTAAAACTGAAAATGAAAAATTTCGAAATTCCAGATTTCTACCGTTCACCGATAATCAGCAAAGTGAAGGCGAAACGAAAGTTGGAAGATCCGCGCAAAAAAGATTTTTCACCCAGTATTTTGGACTTTGGAACCGTACGTTTTTACATCGCTCGACATTTTGGATTCTGCTATGGTGTAGAAAATGCAATTGAAATATCCTACAAAGCAATCGCTGAAAATCCGGAAAAAAGAATTTTTCTACTTAGCCAAATGATTCACAACCCAGATGTAAACGAGGATTTGATGAGCCATGGCATTCAGTTTATACAAGATACAGATGGAAGCCAACTCATTTCTTGGGAGGAACTCCATTCCGACGACATTGTAATTATCCCTGCATTTGGTACAACCGTTGAAATAGAAAATAAACTTCTTTCCATTGGCGTTAATGTGTCTAAATACAATACAACTTGTCCTTTCGTGGAAAAAGTTTGGAACCGTTCTGAACGACTTGGTACGGATAAGCATACCGTAATTATTCATGGAAAACGCAACCATGAAGAAACGCGTGCAACCTTTTCTCGTAGCCTACAAAATGCACCTACAATTATTTTAAAAGATATTCAGGAAGCAGAAATTTTAGGCGAATTTATTCTTGGACAAAGAAACATTAGTGATTTTCCTTCTATTTTCGCTGGAAAATATTCCCATAATTTTGAGCCGGAGCGGGATTTAGTTAAAATTGGCGTTGTGAACCAAACGACTATGCTTGCGCAGGAAACGCAAGACATAACCGATTATTTACGTGGAATTATGGTGCGTAAATTCGGAGAAGAATCGATCAAAAATCATATAGCAGATACACGCGACACACTTTGCTACGCTACGAATGATAACCAAACTGCAACGTTTGGCTTGTTGGAAAAAGAAGCTGATCTTGCCTTGGTAATTGGTGGATACAACAGTTCCAATACAACGCATTTGGTGGAATTACTCGAACGAAAATTTAAAACGTATTTTATAAAGTCCGCAGGGGAAATCGTTTCCGAAAATGAAATTCATTCCTTCGATATTCACGCAGAGAAAATCGTTGAATTCACGGAGTTCCTGCCTTCCAATCGACCGATTTCCATTATTCTCACTTCGGGAGCGTCTTGTCCAGATTCCATCGTAGATGGCGTAATTCAACGCATTTTAGCACTGACAAATCCAAGTGTGTCCGCTGAAGATGCACTTCTCCATTTCTTGCGCTAAATGAAAATGAAGCAAAATATTCGAAAGGACAAGCGTTTCAAACAGGTGGTTCTATTTTTAGTTGCCTAAAGTAAAAAAACGATGGAACGCTTCATAAATATATTAATCGTTGATGAAAATCAAACCAATCAAAAAGGACTGAAAGAAATTTTATCCGGTGGTGGGAACAACGTTTTGCTAGCGGATAATACCGAGGAAGCTGCAACGATTTTGCACCAAAAAGAAATAGGAATTTTACTTGTTAACAGTGATGATTCGCCCGAGAAAGCGTCGGAATTATTAAAGCTAAAAAATAACCAAACCAAGAATATTTATAAAATTGTAATGACTGCCGATTCTGTCAACGGATCGAAGATGGTTAAAGGATTAAATGAAGGAGCAGTTGACTTTATCACCATTCCTTTCAATCCGAATCTAATACAAGCAAAAATTGAAGTTTTCAAATCCCTTTTTTACAAAGACCAACGCATTAATGAACTTTTAGGGAATATTTTTCCCGCTAAAGTGCTGGAAGACTTAAACACAAATTCCAAATTCTCTCCCAAACGGATTGAAAATGGCATCATACTTTTTACGGATTTTGTTGATTTCTCTCTAAAATCACGGGACATCAAACCCTTTCGATTACTGAAAAAACTAGAATATTATTTCACGAAATTTGATGAAATAGTGGAACGCTACAAACTCGAAAAAATCAAAACAATTGGGGATGCGTACATGGTGTTGGGCGGTGTAACGGAAAACCAGCAAGAACCAGAAGTTAGAGCGTGTTTGGCAGCACTTGAAATGCGTAATTTCATGCGGAGCGAAAAGGAAATTGCACTGGCCTTGAATCGGGATTATTGGGAAGTAAGAATTGGATTGCACATGGGGCCTTTGGTTGCTGGAATCATTGGAACGAGTAAAATTAGTTTTGATGTTTGGGGCGATACCGTAAATATTGCTGCGCGCGCAGAAGCGGGATCGAAACCTGGTTGTATTACCATCACAAAAAACATTGCAAACGCAGTAAAAGAATACTTTCATTTAGAGCAGCGTGGCGATGTAAACATTCACAAACGCGGCGGAAGTATAGAAATGTTCTATTTGACGGAATTAAAATTGGAACATTGCCTGTATGGCGAAGGAAAAATTGCCGGAACTGCTCTGCGCATACAATGTGGACTCTCCTCCATCGATTTTCCTAACATGCGAAAAGACTGTATGAATCTCTTAAAATCCTTGTTGCCAGAAGGAATTTTATACCATGATTTATCGCACACGTACAATGTGGAAAAAGCAGCAGTGCGTTTTGCAAAACTCGAAGGAATAGAAGAAGAATCTATTCTGCTACTGCAAACTGCAGTGCTTTACCACGACGCTGGATTTATTTTACAGTATAATGATAATGAGCACTTTGCCGAACAGCTAGCACGAAAAACACTGCCCAAATATGGCTATTCCGAAGAACAAATTGAAGTGATTGCAAATATTATTGCTTCGACAGCAGCGAACAATTTCCCGAAAACGTTGTTAGAAAAAATCATGTGCGATGCAGACCACGATTACCTCGGTAGAGCAGATTATTATACTGTGGTAGCGAAATTACGTACAGAACTGGAATATTTTGGGGAAATCATGAATGATGCAACCTG
>JBIKZR010000229.1:0-3983 GCA_044354635.1 Crocinitomicaceae bacterium
ACACATTTCCAAGCCGTTACTAAGCAGAACCGGTTGCAGCAGATTATCTCCTTATTTAGCATACGGAAATATCAGCATGCGCATGGTGCATTTATATACGCAACAACATTACGATACATCCAAAAATAAAAGGGCTTTATCCAATTTTCTTTCTCGTTTGCACTGGCATTGTCATTTCATGCAGAAGTTTGAAGATGAGTGTCGCATGGAGTTTGAAAATGTAAACAAAGCATACGACGCGCTCGTGAAACCGCGCAATCCAATTTTTATCCAAGCGTGGCAAGAAGGAAAAACGGGCGTTCCAATTGTGGATGCGTGCATGCGCTGTCTGGTGGAAACGGGATACATCAATTTCCGAATGCGTGCGATGGTTGTTTCGTTTTTTGTGTTTAACCTTTGGCAAGATTGGCGCGATTTACACTTTCTGGCGCGGCAGTTTTTGGATTATGAACCCGGTATTCACTACCCGCAAATTCAAATGCAATCTGGCGTAACGGGAATCAACACAATTCGTATTTATAATCCAGTGAAAAATTCAGAGGACCACGATCCGGAAGGACTTTATATAAAAAGATGGCTTCCGGAATTAAAACATATTCCCGCGCATTTGATTCATGAACCATGGACATTGAATGCAATGGAACAAGAGTTTTACCAGTGTAAAATAGGAATTGATTATCCGGAACCAATTGTAGATGTGGATAAAACAAGGCAATCGGCAAGCGATATCGTTTGGAGCTATCGTAAAAAGGACGAAGTTAGAGAGGAAGGAAAACGCATTTTGAGTAAACACGTAAGTAACCCTTCGCAATTTAAAACTGGACGAAAAGGAAGTGGAATTTCCGCTAAAAAGAAAACAAAATGAGTGCGCCGATTGTCTAATATATAGATACAAGTAAAACTAGAATTAAGCAGAAAAAAGATGCAAGAGAACGAAGAAAAAGTGTTGCGGCTAATTTTAGGTGATCAATTGAATGCCGCTCATTCTTGGTTTCAAACGGTAAATGCAAACCATACGTATGTGCTTCTTGAAATGCGTTCAGAAACAGATTACGTGCAACACCACGTTCAAAAAGTAGTTGGTTTTTTTGCTGCAATGCGCTATTTTGCTGATTTATTGGTCGCGAAAGATCACCACGTTATCTATTCTAAAATTAATGAAACAGCGCACACAACCTTTTCGGAAGCTATTCAAGCGCTTGTTTCGAAGCATGCTTTTGATCGATTTGAATACCAAGAACCTGACGAATACCGCGTTGACCAGCATTTCAAACAGTTAACAGTAGAATTAAACATTCCAGTTGCTGTATTTTCAACAGAACATTTTTTCACCAAGCGGGAAGATGTAGCAACGTTATTTGCAGGAAAGAAAACGTTTGTCCTGGAGAGATTTTACCGCCAAATTCGCACTAAAGAAGCCATTTTAATGGATGGCGATCAGCCGCTAACGGGACAATGGAACTACGATGCGGACAACCGCAAGAAAATTCCAGCAAAACATACCGTTACACAGCCTTTTCTGTTTGAAAACGATGTCACTTCCATCTTGGAAGAAATTGAAATTGCCGGTATCCAAACCATCGGAAAAATAGAAGCAAATCGTTTTATTTGGCCAGTCTCACGCGAACAATCGCTGGAATTGTTGGAAGCATTTGTAAACGATTATTTGCCGCTATTCGGAACATTTGAAGACGCCATGACAACAGAATCATGGTCGGTTTACCATTCGCGACTTTCTTTTTCGATGAATTGTAAATTGCTTTCGCCACGAGAGGTAATAAATCGCGCAGTGGAAGAATGGCAGAATCGACCAACAGAAATAAGCTACAACCAAGTTGAAGGGTTTGTCCGACAGATTTTAGGATGGCGGGAATTTATGCGCGGAATTTATTGGGCTAAAATGCCGGAATTTGGCTCGCTTAACTTTTTAAACCATACGAACGCTTTGCCAGATTGGTATTGGACGGGAAATACAAAAATGAATTGTTTGAAGAGCGCCATCGACCAATCGTTGGAAAAGGCGTATGCGCACCATATTCAACGTTTGATGGTGACAGGAAATTTTGCGCTTTTGGCTGGCGTTCATCCGGATGTGCTGGATACGTGGTATTTAGGAATTTATATCGATGCACTAGATTGGGTGGAAATAACGAATACGCGCGGAATGAGCCAGTTTGCAGATGGCGGAATAATCGGAACAAAACCATATGTGAGTTCTGCCGCATACCTGCATAAAATGAGTAATTATTGTCAAAATTGTTACTACGATAAAGATAAAAAAACGGGAGATAAAGCCTGTCCATTCAATAGTTTGTATTGGCATTTTCACCACCGACATACCGATAAATTAGCCAATAATCCGCGCATTGGAATGGTATATAATCTTTGGAAGAAAATGGACGTGGAAAAGAAAGAAGCACTTTTAGAACAGGCTGAATACTACTTAGAAAATATAAATTCACTGTAAATGAAACGTTCAATAGTTTGGTTTAAAACAGATTTGCGCATTTCGGATAATGAAACGTTGGTGCGTGCAATTGAAAAAAGCGATGAAATAATTCCGGTATACTGTTTGAATCCTTCACAGTTTGAAGAAACGGAATTTGGTTTTAAGAAAACGGGAAGTTTTAAAACGCAATTTTTATTGGAATCTTTGCAGGATCTGGATGCCAACTTGCGAAAATTAGGATCTGGATTAATTTTACTGCACGGAAAACCGGAAGAGGAAATATGCAAATTAGCAGCTAAATATGGCGTTCATGCTGTTTTTTCTAAAACGGAAGTTGGATTCGAGGAGAAGGAAGAGCAGGTAAAAGTGGAACAGGAATTGTGGAAAATAAACTGTGTGCTCGACACCTACAGCACCAGCACGCTTTACCATGCGGAAGATTTGCCTTTTACTATTAAAAATATTCCGGATGTTTTTACCAATTTCCGCAACCGTACAGAGAAAGATGCAAGTATTAGAAGTGTTTTTGAAAAACCTGTCGCTATCCATTCCATTCATATTCCAGCATTGGAGTTACCCGAACTCGCGTTTTTTAATCTTTCGAAAACGCCGAAAAATCCCAAAGCAGTATTGGATTTCAAAGGTGGAGAAACAAGTGGATTAGAGCGAATTCAGCATTATTTTCACGATTCAAAGGCAGTTTCGAGCTACAAAAAAACACGCAATGGTTTAATCGGTGCAGGTTATTCCACTAAATTTTCTCCTTGGTTGGCTTTGGGCTGTATTTCACCGCGCATAATTTACAAGGAACTGAAAAAGTACGAACAGGAAAATGGAGCGAATGATTCAACGTATTGGGTGCTTTTTGAATTGTTTTGGCGCGATTATTTTCGTTTTATGGTGAAAAAGCACCAGTATAAATATTTTTTGTTCAACGGAATCAAAGACGAAAAAAATACTGCTGCGCCAATGGATATGGAGAAACTGAATGCATGGAAAAACGGGGAAACCGACAACGATTTTGTAAATGCTAATTTAGTGGAATTGAAACTTACCGGATTTATGAGTAACCGGGGAAGACAAATTGTTGCCAGTTATTTCATCAATGAATTGGCGTTGGATTGGCGCTATGGTGCCGCATATTTTGAGGAACAACTAATTGATTACGACGTGTGTAGTAATTGGGGGAATTGGGCGTATCTTGCTGGCGTTGGAAACGATCCGCGCGGAAAACGTGCTTTCAATATGGAAAAACAAGCGCACGAATACGATCCGAAGAATGAATATAGAAATCTATGGTTGGAGAAATAAAACAGAGACATTGGCAGGAAAGTGATCTTGCAAATCTGGAACAACGCTACCGCGGAACGTTTATTAATTCTATCGGTGGATTTAAAAGTGTGTGTTTAGTTGGAACGAAAAACCCATCGAATCAAACCAATTTGGCAATCTTTTCGTCTCTTGTGCATATCGGTGCAAATCCACCATTGGTAGGATTGGTGTTTCGACCGGATTCAGTAGAAAGGCACACGCT
>JBIKZR010000230.1:0-3974 GCA_044354635.1 Crocinitomicaceae bacterium
AGTGCCGCAACAATTACAGGCAAACTTAATAAGTGTTTCGTTTTTTGTCGTGTTGTCATCGTATTCATGGAACGAAAATACTAAAAGTATTCAGTATCTTCGCAACTGTGAATCTCGATGAAAAATACATGCAGCGTTGCATTGATCTTGCCAAACTCGGAAGTGGACATGTTGCTCCCAATCCGATGGTTGGAGCTGTAATTGTATACAACGATACCATTTTGGGAGAAGGATTTCACCAACAATTTGGCGAAGCACATGCAGAAGTAAACGCCATTCGTTCCGTAAAAGATCTTTCGCTACTAAAAAAAGCTACCATTTATGTGTCGCTAGAACCTTGCTCGCACTATGGAAAAACGCCACCTTGTTCCGATTTGTTGATTGAACACCAATTCAAAAAAGTTGTAATTGGATGTATAGACAGCCATTCAAAAGTGAGTGGAAAAGGAATTGAGAAATTAAAAAAGGCAGGAATAGAAGTTGAAGTTGGTATTTTGGAAAAAGAATGCCGGGATTTAAATAAACGTTTCTTTACTTTTCACGAAAAACAGCGTCCGTATGTTATCCTAAAATGGGCACAATCCAAGGATGGTTTTTTGGATAAAAAGCGCAGCGAAAATGAAGTCGGTGTAAATTGGATTTCATCGCCAGAGACAAAAGCATTGGTGCATAAATGGCGATCGGAAGAGCAAAGTATTTTGGTTGGTAGAAAAACGGTTCAAAACGACAATCCAACTTTAACCGTTCGCGAATTTAGTGGTGTAAATCCGACCAGAATTATTATTGACAGCCAATTGCAGCTTTCCGGAGATTTAAATATTTTTTCAGATGATGCACCAACTATAATTTTCAATCGCCTGAAAAATGGTATAGAGGGAAATGTAGAATGGGTGAAAATCCACGAAACAAATACCGAATTGATCTTGGAAGAACTTTATAATCGCTCCATAATTTCGGTTTTTGTAGAAGGCGGAAGTCGCACGTTACAGTATTTTATTTTTGGAAACGTTTGGGACGAAGCGCGCATAATTGTTGGAAATTCTATTTTCAACGAAGGAACAAAAGCACCAACAATTAATAAAACACCTTCCTATAGTTATCCTTTTTCTACAGATACGGTTTACCATTATTTTAGAAAATGATTCCATTAATTTTTTCCATTCTCTGTTCAAGTTTGATTTTTGTGATTTTCAAACTCTTCCCGAAATATCAAATTGATACCTTTCAAGCCATTGTATTTAACTATTTCACAGCATTTATTTGCGGAATTGCTCTTTTTGGAAATGAATGGAAGAGTCAAGCACTATCGGAAGGGAATTGGCCGATGTTTGTTGTATTATCCGGCGTTTTATTTATTTCCTTGTTTTTACTCATGGGCAAAAGTTCCCAACAAAATGGCGTTGCACTCACTTCAATCGCGGTAAAAATGAGCATGGCCATTTCTATGCTCTTCATGATTGTGCTTTACAAAGAATCTTTATCCGTGCTGAAAATTATGGGAATCGCATTAGCTATTCTAGGCGTATTTCTAGTTTCCTTTTCACAATCGGATGAGAAAAAAGTAAATTCAGCCGTTTGGATGTTATTCTTCCTCTTTGTTGGAAGTGGCTTTTTAGACTTTATATTAAACTACGTACAGCGTTACGAGCTACGTTTTTTAACGCCATCTCTATTTTCCGCATTTGGCTTTGGAGTGGCTGGAATTATTGGATTGGGCAGTTTGATTTTTCAAATACGAACTGGTAAAACCACTTTTTCACCAAGAAGTATCCTCGCTGGAATCGTGCTTGGAATCCCGAATTATTTCTCGATATTTTTACTGATGTTGTCATACAAATCAACGGGATGGAACGATTCTACCGTTCTTGCAATTACCAATGTTTCGGTTGTTATTCTTGCAGCATTGGTTGGGTTTCTTGCTTTCAAGGAGAATGTAACAGTCCGTAAAATACTTGGGTTGCTCGCCGCAATCGCTGCGATTGTAATTCTATACTTCGCAAATAATTTATAGGAAATTTAATGTTTTAAGTGTCCCTTTTGGATTTAACCAAGCGGTAATTTTTGCATCTTTGTAAAAAACAAATTGATGAAAATACATCCACTAAATACCGGAAATTTCAAATTAGATGGCGGCGCAATGTTTGGTGTTGTTCCAAAAATGGTTTGGCAAAAAACGAATCCTGCAGATCAAAATAATTTATGCGATTGGTCTATGAGAAGTATGCTAATCGAAGATGGCGACCGTCTAATACTAATTGATGCTGGTATTGGTGATAAACAATCTGAGAAATTCTTTTCCCACTATTATTTATCTGGAAACGATAGTTTGATTGGTAACTTAAAGCAACTTGGATTTTCGCCAGAGGATGTAACGGATGTGTTTTTGACCCATTTACATTTCGACCATTGTGGCGGTGCAATTCAATGGAATAAAGATAGAACAGGTTTTGAGCCGGTTTTCAAAAAAGCAATTTATTGGAGTACTGAAAACCATTGGCAATGGGCAACCGTTCCGAATCCACGCGAAAAAGCTTCTTTTTTAAGTGAAAATATCCTTCCAATTCAGGAAAGTGGACAATTGAAATTTATCGATAGAACAGGTGATTTCACGAAAAATATTTTTCCAAATTTCGATGTGTTATTTGTCGATGGACATACCGAAAGCATGATGATTCCACACATTCAATACAAAGGAAAAACGTTGGTTTTTATGGCCGATTTACTACCGAGTGTTGGGCATATTCCTTTACCGTATGTTATGGGCTACGACACGCGACCATTACTTACCATGACGGAAAAAGAAAAATTTTTACACACAGCAACTGAGCAGGAATTTGTGTTATTTCTAGAACACGATAGCGTAAACGAATGCTGTACTTTACAAATGACGGAGAAAGGTCCGCGATTAGGCGAAACATTCCATTTTACTGATTTGTTTTAATATTCCATCCGTTCAAATTTTCTCTACCAGAGTTTTTCAGTATATTTAGTTTAAATAGCAGGTCAATGAATGCGTATATAGTAAAATTTCTAAGAGAAGCAAACACGTTGATAATCCCAAATTTTGGAGCATTGACAATAACGGATGCGGCAACTCGCGAAATTCTGTTCTTGCCATATCTAAAATACGACGATGGAAAATTAGTGAATTTCATTGCTGAGCAAAAAGGAATTTCCACGGATGAAGCAAAGGAATTAATTGCGAAAAGTATCCTTGGGATTCAAGTAAAATTAGAACTCGGAGAAAATTATCCTATTGCATCACTTGGAAGTTTTGGTAAATCAAAAACGGGAGAAATTGAATTTATTTCCGAGCACTTTCAGAAAACACCAGTTAGTGAGACAGATGAAGCGACTAATACATTAGCATCTGCTGCATTAAAATCAGAATCTGAACCGCAGAAATCGACGCCAGAAGTGGAAATCCAAGCGGAAATAATTTCAGATGAACCCGAAATTATACCAATAGAATCCGAACAAGAGCTTATGCTTCCAAAACCGGAGATGGAAAGCGAAGTAATTGATTTAGAAGAGAATTCAATTGAAATCACCGAGGAATCAATTGCTTTAGACACTCCTGAAAATGAAACTCTAGAAGAAAAAATAGTTTTGTCGGATGAGATCGAGGTCAATGATGCACCAATTTATTCTGAAGAAGACCAGTGGAAAGACGATTTGGATTTGCCACCATTGCATGCGAAAATTGAACGACCAAAAAAGCCAATTTTAGAGAAAACAAGAAAAGATAAGAAACCCAAACGACCAATATTTTATCTTTTACTCTTATTTGCTGTTTTAATAATTGGAGGAGTCTTAACAATTTCTTTGTTCTACAACAGTTTTGAGAAACTATACATTTCACTTTCTAAAACGCAAACGGAAGAAATTAAAGCTGAAAACATACCTGAAAAAAACGAAGGAAAAAGTCTGAAGGTGAAAGAAAAAATAAAGGATATAACTCAAAATGAATCAGA
>JBIKZR010000232.1:0-3951 GCA_044354635.1 Crocinitomicaceae bacterium
ACCGTTTAACATCTGGGGAAAAGCTACAACCCGATTGAGCCATGTTTGGGAATCCAAATCACTGGCGTATTCTGAAGAAAATGGTGCGTATCCATTGCACAATTTTTATTTAAAGTATGTCGTAAATTTCATTTTTGATGCAGCAATGTTCCTTGTTTGGCCAATTGGATTGGTAATGACAATCAAAGCAAGGATTGACAACGAAGGAATGGAAATCATGGATGTGTTAATTATGTTGTTCACGTTCTACATTTATGTTGTTGGAATCCGAGTTATGAAAGAAGTTTTATTCTTCATTTTGAATACACTTATTTCTTGGTTTTTGGATGTTATCAAAAATATTGGACAATTAATCAAAAATGTTTGGTTGTTGAATATCGTAATCAAAAGAAAAGACTAAAGCACAATTTTATAGAATTAAAGCCTCCTTCGGGAGGTTTTTTTATTTATATTTATCTCAAAAAAACATGGGGACACAGCAAGAGAATTTTACAAATACGGAATTAAGCGTTACGACTTCCTCTAAGGACTTTCTTTTGCTTGCATCAAAATGGGCAAATTTCTTAGCGATTTTAAGTTTTATAGGAATAGGATTGATGGTTTTGGGAGGATTAATCGTTACTATCGTAGGGACAACTTTCTCCAGCTTTCAAACTTCTGCCGCTCCAATGGGTTTGTTCGGTTTAATCTACTTGCTATTAGCGCTTTTGTATTTTTTTCCAACCTTGTACCTGTTCAATTTCTCGCAAAATATTAAAAAAGCCTTAGTAGATTCCAGTCAGCAGAATTTGGATCTTGGGTTTGAAAATTTAAAATCGTTATTCAAGTTTATTGGTATTTTCTCCATTGTCACCATTTCCTTGTACATCCTTCTCTTTGTTTTCGCTGCAGTTTCTGCAATTATATTTGCTGTCTAAAAAAAATCAAATCCCTCTTTTCAAATTCCTTTTTTGTAACATATTCTTTCCAATCAATCGGTTTTAATTTGTTTAAAAAAGATGCTTATTGCGCTAGATTTATTGCTTCGACTCAAAAAAGAATCGTTAATTTTACTCCTCCAAGGGAAGTTAAAATAATAGGTACTTGCGAAAAAACGAAAAATGACAAATAACGATATACTAAAAAAGTTACGCGTAGCGTTGCACTTGCGAAACGATGAAATCATAGAAATTTTAAAATTGGTAGATTTTAAAGTTAGTGCTAGCGAATTAGGAGCACTTTTCCGCAAAGAAGACCACCCAAATTACAAAGATTGTGGCGATCAGTTGCTGCGTAATTTTCTCAATGGATTGATTATCTATAAAAGAGGTCCGATGGAAAAGCCTTCTGAAGAAAACCATACAAAGTAACAATTTTTAAGAACTAATTGAACAAAATCAGACTACGCAACGCCGTGTTTTGGTCTAAATAATTCTCAATGGCAGACGATAAAAAAGTAATATTTTCAATGGTTGGAGTTTCTAAATCTACTCCACAAGGGAAACAGATAATAAAAAACATTTACTTGTCCTTTTATTATGGCGCAAAAATAGGAATCATCGGTTTGAACGGCTCTGGAAAGTCCACAGTGATGAAAATTATCGCAGGACTCGACAAGTCTTTTCAAGGCGATGTTGTTTTTTCGCCTGGCTATTCTGTTGGTTATTTACCGCAAGAACCAGACTTAGACCTTACGAAAACCGTTAAGGAAGTTGTCATGGAAGGCGCGCAGGAAACAGTGGATGTTCTAAAAGAATTTGAAGAAATAAACAATTCCTTCATGGACGAAGCAATTTTAAACGATCCGGATAAAATGGATCAATTGATTACGCGACAAGGTATTATTCAAGATAAAATTGACGCTTTAGACGCTTGGGAATTGGACGCGAAATTAGATCGTGCAATGGATGCTTTGCGCTGCCCGCCGGATGATCAGTTAATCGGAACACTTTCTGGTGGTGAGAAACGTCGTGTTGCTTTATGTCGTTTATTGTTGCAGAGTCCGGATATACTTTTATTGGACGAACCAACCAATCACTTGGATGCGGAATCTATTGAGTGGTTGGAGCAGCATTTGCAAAAATACCAAGGAACTGTCATTGCCGTAACGCACGATAGGTATTTCTTGGATAATGTTGCTGGCTGGATTCTAGAATTGGATCGTGGTGAAGGGATTCCATGGAAAGGAAATTACTCTTCTTGGTTGGAACAAAAAGGAAATAAACTGAAGGAAGAGGAGAAAACCGAATCCAAACGACAAAAAATGCTTGCTCGGGAGTTGGAATGGGTACGCATGAATCCTAAAGGTCGACACGCTAAGAATAAAGCGAGAATCTCGAATTACGATAAAATGCTTTCCGAAGATATTCAGGCGAAAGAAGCATTACTCGAAATGCCAATTCCGAATGGACCTAGGCTAGGTAATAATGTTATTGATGCAGTAAACGTTGCGAAATCGTTTGGAGAAAAATTACTATACGATGATTTAATCTTCAAACTTCCACCAGCAGGAATCGTAGGAATTATAGGCCCTAATGGCGCTGGTAAAACAACGAT
Organism: Crocinitomicaceae bacterium; assembly: GCA_044354635.1. Classification (GTDB taxonomy): domain Bacteria; phylum Bacteroidota; class Bacteroidia; order Flavobacteriales_D; family Crocinitomicaceae; genus M0103. The sequence goes on from JBIKZR010000232.1 coordinate 2,536, forward strand.
TTTTAAAATGATAATGGACGAACTTACTCCGGATTCAGGAGAATTTACCGTTGGTGAAACCGTAAAAATTGGTTACGTGGATCAAACGCATAAAGACATTCATCCCGACAAAACAGTTTTTGATGTCGTTTCTAACGGCTTAGAATTCATGGAAGTAGGGAATCAAAAAATTAACGCGAGAGCCTATTTGTCTAAGTTTAATTTTAACGGCTCCGACCAAAATAAAAAAGTTGGAATCCTTTCCGGAGGTGAACGAAATAGGTTGCATCTAGCCATGACATTGAAAACAGAAGCAAATGTACTTTTGTTGGATGAGCCAACCAATGATATTGATATCAACACGTTGCGCGCGCTGGAAGAAGGAATTCAAAATTTTGCAGGATGTGCAGTTGTGATTTCCCACGACAGATGGTTTTTGGATCGAATTTGCACGCATATTTTAGCATTTGAAGGAGAATCGCAAGTGGTTTGGTTTGAAGGGTCGTATACAGAATACGAAGAAAACAAGAAAAAGCGACTTGGCGACGCAGCCCCAAAACGAATTAAATATAGAAAACTGGTAAAATAATCCCGAATTCCGACCGCCGCAGGCAGCATCGAATGTAAGGAGATAATCCTCAATCCCAAATCCCAAATCTACAAGCATGGATCCTTTACATGGAATAACTTTAGAAAGAATGCTAACAGAGCTAGTGGCAGAAATAGGGTGGAAACACATGGGGGAATTATTGTCTATTAATTGCTTTTTAAGTGACCCAAGTATTCAAAGTAGCTTGAAGTTTCTCCGGAAAACGCCATGGGCAAGAGCAAAAGTTGAAAAAATGTATTTGGAACGTATAATCGATTTCAAAAGATAAAATAAAATTAACCGAACATAAATTCATTCAGTATGAGCGTCAGAAATTTAGAGCCAAAAGCATTGTGGAATCATTTTGCAGATTTAAATGCTGTTCCAAGACCTTCCAAAAAAGAAGAACGGGTAATTCGATTTATGCTGAATTTCGGTAACTCACTCGGACTAGAAACCAAAACGGATACGATTCAAAATGTAATTATCAAAAAGCCTGCGACTGCCGGAATGGAAAACCGCACCACATTGATTTTACAGTCGCACTTAGATATGGTGCATCAGAAAAATTCGGATACTGTTTTTAATTTTGATGAACAAGGAATTGAAATGCATGTAGATGGCGACTGGGTTAAAGCTAACGGAACGACTTTGGGCGCTGATAATGGAATTGGCGTTGCGGCAATTATGGCATTGTTGGCATCGACTGAAATTCCACATCCAGCGTTGGAAGCAATGTTTACTATTGACGAAGAAACCGGAATGACAGGCGCTATGCAATTGGATGGGGATAATTTTAATGGTAAAATTCTATTGAATTTGGACACGGAAGACGACGATGAATTATC
>JBIKZR010000231.1:0-3951 GCA_044354635.1 Crocinitomicaceae bacterium
CAACAATGCACTTGGACCTTACAAAGGCGGTTTGCGCTACCATCCGTCTGTGGATATCGCTGCGGCTAGAGCTTTAGCAACTTGGATGACTTGGAAAACGTCACTAGCAGGTTTGCCGTATGGTGGAGGAAAAGGTGGTGTTCAATTAGATCCAGCAAATTATTCTCAAAGTGAGTTGGAAAGAATTACACGTCGATTCACGTATTCTTTGGGAGACAATATCGGTCCTGATATCGATATTCCTGCGCCAGATGTAAATACAACGCCTCAAATGATGGCTTGGATTGCAGACACATACATGTCAACTAAAAGTCCTTCTGAGCGTTCGAATTTTGCACACGTTGTAACGGGGAAACCAGTTGGAACAGGCGGTTTGGAAGGAAGAGATAGAGCAACAGGTTTTGGTGTTGTTGTAACACTTCAAGCTTGGGCAGATTGGAAAGAAACTACTTTGTCTGGAAAAAAATACATTGTTCAAGGTTTTGGAAATGTAGGGCATTGGGCTTCGCTTTTCATGAAGGAAAAAGGTGCGATTCTTACTGCTGTTCAGGATGCTTCAGGAACAATTTACGCAGAAGATGGAATTGATCCACAGGATTTATTGACATATACGTCTGCAAATAATGGTAGAGTTGCTGGCTATTCAAAGGCGCATGCAATTGATCCATCCACATTCTTTACGTTGGATTGCGATATTTGCATTCCAGCGGCTTTAGGAGATCAAATAACAGAAGAAAATGCACATTTAATAAAAGCCAAAGTTATTGCGGAAGGCGCAAATGGCCCTACGAATCCAGAAGGTGAAGCAATTCTTTTGAAGCGTGGAATCGATGTTATTCCAGATATTTTGTGTAATTCCGGCGGTGTTATTGGTAGCTACTTTGAATGGTTACAAAATAAAAGTGGCGAAATCTGGACAATGGACGACGTGATTGGTAAACTGGAGTCGAAATTATTGATCTCTTTCAAAAAAGTGGTTACTTCTTCGGTTGAATACAAAACAGATTTGAGAACGGCAGCATACATTGTTGCAATAAAACGAATTGAAGTAGCATACAAACTACGTGGAATTTTCCCGTGATTTCGTTTATAAACGCTCGAAATATTATATTTTTAGAATGGAAATGCTTACGCTGTAAGTGTTTCCATTTTTTTTTGAAAGAGAATTGCGTTTCCTTGGTAAACTAAAGAAATTATACTAAATTTAATATTGATTTTTACACGAGGTTTTGTTTAAATTTGTACGCTTAGGACTTAAAACTTTTTTTTACTTGAAGCCTAAAGCAGTATCAAAATACCTTAGAAATATGAAAAAGAGTATCATCGTAGCTATTTTATCTTTGATTTCCGGCTTGTCTTTGGCGCAGTTTGGCGCAGCTGGCGGAATAAGTGTTCTGAAAGCTTTTGGAATGCCAAAACCATACGTTGGAATTCACCTTGGTGGCGAAATCCCTAGAGATGATCAAGTTTCCTTGTACGGACGAATTTCCATGTATGGAAAACAAGAAGATCCAATAATAAGTTTTACGAATGTTAATGCGATAGATCCATTGACTTTTCCAAGTTCGAAGAATATTTCTTACCAGAATGCGATGAATTATACGATTATTGAAGGTGGGACGCGCTATTATATTGGCGACGGATACGATTCTGGTTTTGGTGCGTATGGCGGTGGAAACGTATCTGCGGTTTTTAATACGATCAAGCGAAGTTATGATTATGGTGATGTAGACCAATCAAAATACCAGTTGAATACAACAGAAGTTGCAAAAGGTTCTATTTTTAATGTTGGCTTTGGCCTGGGTGGTGGCGTGAAAAATACGTTTGCAGGAATTGGAACGCTTTATTTTGATGCTGGATTTTCCTATTTAATCCTTTCTATTCCAAGTAGTAACAACATATCCACCAACATGTATTCTCCCTTGCTTTTTACGTTTAACTTCGGTTTCCGAAAAGAATTCTATTGATTAATCGCGTTTTTTTTCTCTGAGGTAATTTTTCGAAAGCGGATAGACAGCTTTCCAAATTGGGATATCTACCTGCCATTCCATTTTTTAAAACGGTGGTAACTTCTTCTTGAGAAAGTAAATTTGGTGCTGTTCGAAAGGATTCTTTGTAGCACATTTTTTGTAAAATTTCATACCATCCTTTGGGTAAATCCGAGTGATTTGGTAGCGGATGCGTCAATTGTAAATTTGTAAAAACACTAGGATTAGGATGGGTAAGCGGTAATTTATCGGCAAACATTTTCCAGATTATAATTCCCAATGCAAATTGATCCGTTCGGTGGTCAACCAAATCGAGTCGGTTTAATAGTAGTTCCGGTGCTGCATAACCAAGTGGAAAAAGAGTCGAACGTTTATTTTCTTTCGCCCTATTAAGCGACATTCCAAAGTCTATAAGTGAAACATTAAATTCTTCTCCGATCTGTTCCACTAGAATATTAGATGGTTTTAAGTCGCAATGGACAATCTTATTTTCATGAAGAAATTCTATAGTAGGAATGATTTTACTCAAAATAGATAGGAGGGAAGCGGCTCTTTTTATGGATGGAATTTTTTCCCAAAAAACGCCTAATGTTTCTCCTTTTAGATACCTTTTCACAAGTGTTATTTTCTCGTCGTCTTCGAAAAAACCGAGCGTTTCCGGAAGGCTTGGATGTTGAAAAGAGAATTCAGCCTCTTTTCTAAGTTGCGCTTGAATATTCGAATTATCCGGAGTTTTAATACACGTTTTCAGCACGCAAAATGCTAGATTGAGGCGATTTTGAGCGAGATAAACTTCTCCAAACTTTCGGTTTTTCTGATTCCCCAGTTTTTTAATTAGCGTATAGTTTTCCAGTCTTCCTGCCATAGAAGCTAAAATTAGCAAATAAGTTGCCTGAAATCGAACTGAAATACTATTTCTTTTTACAAATTCGCTTTCAATCCTATTTGAAAAGCTCTTGGCATTCCTGGACGCAAACCAGCTGGTCTGGTGGAAACTAAATACACCTTATTCGTTAAATTTATTGCGTTTGCAACGATAGAAATGTTTTTGTGGATTTGTAATTTCACACCAGCATCCAAAACGAAAAAAGCGGGAATTAATTCATCTGCTGGAATCGCTCCGAATCCTGCTACTGTTCGCATTTCACTGTTGTATTTCGACCCCAGATTAATAGAAAATTTAGCGTTTTCAAATGTTAAATTTCCGGAAATTTGGTGTGCCGATATATAAGGCAGCATATCGCCATTTACAACCGTTCCCCAATCGCCAAACGTACTTTTGAAATCCGATTTGAAACGTGCATCCGTGAAGGTATAACCAATCGTTAGCGGCATTGCGAAGTTCTTTTTTGATTTGGATAACACATCGTAAATAAATTGAAATTCAATTCCTTTCGATTCTGCTTTTCCACCGTTAAATTGCGCTCCAGAGCCTGTTCCTCCGCCAGCTGCCAAATCGGCTCCTAAGAGATTTTTATAGTCGTTAAAGTACACTACAACCTGAGAACTTATTCCTTTTGCGTAGTATTTGAAACCACCTTCGTAATTTATGGATTCTTCCGGTTGCGTTCCATCCACAGTTCCAGGAGGCGCAAATCCTTTGTGAACGCCAGCAAAAGCCGCTAATTTTAAATTTATTTTGTAGTCTAAAGCAATTCCAGGAATAAACACATCTACTGTATTTTGATTTGATTTCAGATTCAAACCAGTTCTTGTTGGATCTGCATTTCCGTAATCTTTTTCGGATAAAACAATATGCTCGTGGCGCAAGCCGCTTGTCGCTGTTAAACGTTTGTAGATTAATTTATATTGAACGTAACTTGCCGCAGCTAATGCGTTTGAAATTCGATTACTTTCCAATCCTGGAGTTCCTGCAGCGGTAAGTAACATGTTGCCATTACTCATCCTATATTGGTCTTCGTATTGAAAACGATCCATATTATCTTCGTGGAATCGGAAACCC
>JBIKZR010000233.1:0-3936 GCA_044354635.1 Crocinitomicaceae bacterium
ACTTAATGCACGTTTATTATCGTGAATATATTTAGAAAAAAGATAATTAGCTGTTATAAAGCCATAAATCTTACTTGGATAACTATTTAACTTATTCATTACTATAAAATTGGCCTTAACACTCACATTGTCTAACTCCATTTTTTGAGGGAAATATTGCTGTATTAATTTGTTTGTATATTCATTTAAACCTCTTTCCCATTAAGAATATGGATGTGCAAAATAATACGAAAGTTTCAACTTTTCTGTAAATTGTTCATGCAGAGCAAACTCTTTCCCAATGCCTAATGGGACTGTTTGTATCCACTGTTTGAATGGCATTAAGGCATTAGTGCTTTAGTAACTTCTTCTGCTCCTTTTGATTTAACACAATTCACCTTTAAAATGGCCTCATTCTGGTGGACGCGATGCAATAACCGGCCAAATTAATACAACTTTAGGATATTTATGGACAAGCACCGTCATTGGTTTTTACGCCAGAAGGATTGATTTTAGCACTGTGAATGCATATTTGTGGGATAGCAGTGGTAGAACTATGGGAGGCACTGTTCGCTGCATAAAAAACTAAAATAAATTTACAGCAAGTTTTGTGCTATATTTTTCAATTGCTGTTTTATTTTATTGTTTTAACAAAAAAACAAAAAACCCTGTATGTATATAACTTACAGGGGTTTTTCAAGTGGAGTCCACCGACCTATTCTCGAACCCCTTTTTGGAGGATTTGGAGAGGTTTCAATGCTTTAAAAATTGGTAACTAAATAACTAAGATATTCATTTAGTTTCGTTGACAAGTAATACGGCATGTTCATCAAAAAATATTTTTTACCGCTTCTTGTTGAATGTTCTTCGATGCTAAATTTACCAGAATACATTCGAACAGCATAAGGATGAGGTGCCCCTTCAATAAATTGGTGCAACGATTTCAGTTTACCTTCTTTACCTGATTTTATCTCAATTGGAATAACCATCTTATTGAATTGTACCACAAGGTCTACTTCAGCAGAAGATTGATTCTTTTCGCGAACCCAAAAGATTGGTTTTACTGATTTTGTTGTATTTAAAGACATAAGTTCCTGTGCCACTAAATGTGGAATAACTGCTCCTTTGTAGGCATTATTCAAATCTTCCATGGCAAGCATTTCGGCTTGAATATTTAATTCATGATTAATGAGTCCTGTATCCAAAAATTGAAGCCTAGGAGATTTTTTGAGATCCGGAAGTATTGGTGGAGAAGTATCTGTGGTTGGGTAGATAAGTTGAATCACCTTGGCGTCATCGAGATTTCGAAATGCTTCCCCGACTTCCCTTGATCGGTAATTCGAGTTTCCGAAATTTTGAAACTTAATTCTTGAATCTAATCCCAAATGAGCAGTAGACATGATATGTCTGATTATTCGCGCTTCTGAATTGTTGGCCGCATATTTAACAACATCCTCTTTATACGTTTCCCAGATACTTTCGTAAATGGATGGCAAATCAGCGATATTGTTTGTTTCCACATATTTTCTTACAACTTCAGGCATTCCGCCGATAATTGCATACCGATTAAATAAATCCAACAATGTCTTATGTGCAACCTCGCGTATTGGAACTGTATTCAGTTCTTCCATTGCGTTGGTCTTTTTGATAGCACAAAGAAACTCAGGAAAATTAATTGGAAACATATACAACATATTGACCCTGCCAACTGGAAAACTTTTGATTTTTCGCATGGCATGTTCGAGTAGTGAACCAGCTGCAATTACATGAATTTCAGGTTCCATCTCATAGAAATACCGTAACATTGAAATCGCTTCTGGTGTTTCCTGAATTTCATCTATAAAGACAATTGTATCTCCTTTTTCGGATGGTATAATATTGTGTGATATAAACAGAGCTTCAACGATGGTGTGTACATTTTCGAAATCTGTAAAGAACCGCCTATCTTCGGCAATCTCTAAATTTAGTAGGACCCTGTTCTTGTAGCTTTTTGCAAATTGATGAATGAGTGTTGTTTTACCAACTTGTCTTGCTCCTCTTAAAATCAAAGGCTTCCGATCGGAACTACTTTTCCATTTCAATAGGTCCCTAAAAACATGTCTATCTATATTCATTGTGAGTATGCTTTAACAACAAATGTAACAAAATAAAGGTAAAATAACAAAATAAATGTAATGTAGTAAGGGTAATTTTTTGTTTTATTTGTAATGAAAGTAAGGTAAATAGCAAGTGTGTTAAATGAATGAATCCTAAAAAAATCCCTTAAAAAGGGACTTTTAAAGTGTTATGGAGTCCATCGACCTATTCTCGAACCCTTTTTGGAGGATTTGGAGAGGTTTTTTATGCTTTCCAAGACTATTTTTGAGACTCAAGGATTTTCATAAAATCGGTTGAGTCAACTAGGATATAGCAAAAGAAATGAGTAATTAAATTTGACGTTTATCTGCCTATTTAACTACTGATATTACAAAGTCATCAAAAAGCAAAACTAAGCCTTTCAATTTACACCTTAACGTGCCAATTTACCGTGAAAATCTGTATATTTGAATGTGTTTTCACGCTAAATATAGAATTTAAAATGATAAATAAAACTACAAAAGATAAAATTCAGGCACTGCACATTCAATATTTGAACTTGGCAAAGGGTAATGAATCCGTATTAACGGAAATAACCCTTGCCGAAATTCCGGAAATGGTTTATAACTCAAACGCTATCGAAAATTCAACCCTTTCGTTGGAAGATACAGAAAAAATTCTTGCTGGAGGCAGTTTAGAGCGAAAAGTAAATGTAAGGGAAATTTATGAAGCCAAAAATTTGGCCAAACTTACTGAATCCTTAATAAAAAAAAACAAATCTAGACTAAACATAAAACTCATTTTAAGCTTGCATAAAACTTTGCTTACCAACATTGACGATACTATTGCCGGTCGTTTTAGAGTTGGCAAAGAATGGGTGCGTGTTGGTAATCACTTAGGTGCAAATCCACAGTTTGTCCCTACACTTATGCAAGAGCTAGTTGATAATTACAACCAGAATAAAATCAGTTATTTTTTAGATGCTTTGGCACATTTCCACGCAGAGTTTGAAACCATTCACCCTTTTGTTGACGGAAATGGAAGAATGGGTAGAGTGCTTATCAATCTGCAGTTAATAAATTTAGGTTTCCCGCCAATTATTATTCAAAATAAAAGTAAACATACTGAATACTATCCGCTATTTACACAGTACCAGTCAACAATGAAATTTGGAGATTTTACCGAGTTATTTGCGCTACAATTGCAAGAATCTATGCACAAAAGAATAACCATTCTTGCGGCAAAAAAAATAATTCCACTTGCACTATGGGCATCGCAAAAAGGAGTAAAACCAAATGTTGCAGCCAATAAAGCCAAAAGGCAAACGATTCCTGCATTCCGCCTGCGAGAAAAATGGATGATTGCAGAAGAATTTACATCACCAATTAATTCTTGAATTAGAACAAATTAAACATACTAACGCAGCGTTAGCAAAAAAGTAAGAAAAGATAATAGCACCATCATAACCAAAATCGTTATTGGAATTATTGTGAAACTAAGGGAAAGTAACGTAAGAAAAACTAAGTATTATGTATTAGAAGTTATATTCTATAATTATGTGGGCTAATAATCGAAAAATGAAGGTATTATAATTTGAATATCAATACATTACGATTTAAAACTATGGAACCGAAGGGGTTTGCCTCATCTCCATTTCACTGCGCTCGGCATAAACCTCTCTCCTATCCTGCAAAAAAGATGAAACGAAAAAAGGAAACATTGCTGCTTCCTTTTTAAAATAAACTTGTGGTCCCACATGGGCTCGAACCATGGACCCACAGATTATGAGTCTGTTGCTCTAACCAACTGAGCTATAGGACCGTGAATTGAAAAGTCAATTCGGGATGCAAATATACTATACTATCTTCAATTTTCAAGGTG
>JBIKZR010000018.1:0-12188 GCA_044354635.1 Crocinitomicaceae bacterium
CACAGCAACCTTTTTATTTGCGAGCAACATAAATTCTTCAATCAGTTTATGTGCGTCTTTTGATGTTTTAATTACCACCTCTTCTGGGTGACCTTTTTCATCTAATTTGAAGCGCATTTCTTCTGATTCAATATTTAAAGCGCCATTTTTTAACCTGGCATTTCGCAATATTTTAGCTATTTTATCGAGAATAAGTATTTCTTCTTGGAACTCACCTGATTTACCTTCAATAATTTCTTGTGCTTCCTCGTAGCTATACCTTCTGTTGGAATGAATAACCGTTTTACCAAACCATTTGCCGTAAACCTTTCCTGTTTCATCCATTTCAAAAACGGCAGAAAAACTAAATTTATCTTCTTTTGGGCGCAGTGAACAAGCTAGATTTGAAAGTTGTTCCGGTAACATTGGGACGACGCGATCTACTAAATAAACGGAATTCGAACGCTTTAAAGCTTCTTTATCCATAGCGCTTCCAGGTCGAACATAATAACTAACATCTGCAATATGAACTCCAATTTCTATATTTCCATTTTCGAGCCTTTTGAAAGATAACGCATCATCAAAGTCTTTTGCATCTGCTGGATCTATTGTAAAAGTTGTAATATCCCTAAAATCTCTGCGTTTGGCAACTTCAGTGGGATCAAGTGCCATTCCGATAAGCTCCGCTTCTTCTAAAACCTCTTGCGGAAATTTGTAATCGATACCATTATTACATAAAATGCTAATCATTTCTGTGTCGTTGGAACCAGGCTTCCCCAAAACCTCAACAACTTCTCCATAAGGATTTTTGGACGATTTTGGCCAAACCGTAATTTTAACCAGTGCTTTGTCGCCGTTCTTTGCTCCGTTAAGTTTTTCTTTTGGAATGTAAATATCGGTGCCGGATTTTAGATTATCAGGCACTAAAAAAGCAAATTTATCGTGTGTTTCAATCGTTCCAACAAATTGGGTGCGTTCTCTAGATAAAACGGAAACAATTTCACCTTCCATTCGTGATTTTCCACGTTTAAAAACGCGCACTTTTACGCGGTCGCCATTAAGAGATTGCCCAATGTTTTGCGGTGCAACATAAATATCTTCTTGTTCATCGTCCGTTACAACGAAACCAGCTCCTCGCGCAGTAAGTTCTATGAAGCCTTCAAAAACATCTTTTTTTATTCCGGAGGTATAAACAGCGTGTGCCGTTCGTTTAATTGTTCCGTCTTTACTTAATTCTTCTAGAATTTCAAACACAAGGTTTCTAAGCGCATTTTCTCTTACATCAATTAAAACGCAAACTTGTTTATGGCTTAGCACGCTGTCTGGATTTTTTTCAAACACCTTTCTTACCACATGGGTAAGGGTGGCCTTCATTTTGTTTGGTTTATTTGATGTTTTTTTTGACATGTAACGAAGTTAATAGTATTTTATAGAAGATATGTTTATTCGCGATTAAAAAATGGTCTTTTCCATAAACTTAATGTATATTTAAATTATAATAAGCAAGATTTATAACTTTGTAAAAAACACGATATGAACACACGCGTTGAAGCAGCCTTAAACGATCAAATCCAAAAAGAAGCGTCCTCTTCTCAATTTTATTTAGCAATGGCCTCTTGGTCAGAGAATAACGGGTTGAATGGAACCGCAAAATTTATGTATAGCCATTCCGATGAGGAGCGCTTTCACATGTTGAAGCTGGTTAAATTCGTTAATGAACGTGGCGGAAAAGCAATCGTTCCACCAGTTGAAAAACCACCGGTTGAATTCAATGATCTTGTGAATGTTTTTGAACTGCTTTTGCAACACGAAATAAGGGTAACAGAGAGTATTAATAATCTGGTAGACATTTGTTTACAGGAAAAAGATTATACAACCCATAATTTTGTACAATGGTATGTTTCTGAGCAGTTGGAAGAGGAAGCGTTGGCTAGAATGGTGTTGGATAAGTTAAAACTCATCGGTGGCGATAAAGGCGGAATGTATATGTTTGATCGAGATTTAGAAAATGCTACCATGCAGCCCGCTCCGTCAAAAGATTCGGGCTATAACGGCTAACGAAACACAAAAAACAAACAAAGACCCATAAGTAGGTGTTCATGTTATAATGAAAAAAACAGTTGTATTCTTATTGTTGCTATGCGGTGTGAATTTTACATTTACCCAAACAGCTTACCGATTTAGAAATTACACCATTAACGATGGTCTTTCCCAAAGCTCTGTCACCACGATTTTACAAGACGATAAAAACGCCCTGTGGATTGGCACGCAAGATGGTTTAAATCGCTTTGATGGAAAAATATTTGAGGTTTTCACCTCCGACAACACAAAAGGAATAGAAAGCCAATATATCACCTGCTCAGTTAAAACAGCGGATGGAAAATTATGGTTTGGTACAACCAACGGATTAACATTGTTTGATCCATATACCGAATTGTTTACAACCTACACTTTTGGGTTTCAAGGCGCGTTGCACATAACAAGTATTTGTTTAGATGTTGATGGAGAAATTTGGATAGGAACGAGTGGTAACGGTTTAATGCGTTTTAATCGAAACACAAAAAAAGTCCAAAAACCATCCTTTTTTGTTCCAACGAAGCACATTCAGGCTGTTTTTATCTCAAAAACGGGAGAAATATTCATAAATACGGAAGATAAAGGATTGTTTAGTGTAAACTCTGCAAGAACCGCAACAACCCATATTCCGCTAAAAAGCAAAAGCCCAAACCCTGTCGTTGTTCAAAAAATTGTGCAGTGCGAAGACGCTAAAATAATTTTAGGAACAAACCAAGGTGTTTACGAATATTCTATTTTAACACAAAAATCGGAGCCAAAATTCCAGAAATTAGAAGAAGAATATGGTTTTATGGGCGTTTCAGATGTTTATTTGTCGGATAAAAACAAGTGGTTTATAGGAACCACCAATAAGGGTTTGTTTACCATTTCAGAGGACGGAAGTGTTATTAATAGTACGGAAGATATATTTCAAAAACGCGCTTTATTGTTTAATGATATTAACTTGCTTTTTTACGATAAATCTGGCACATTTTGGATTGGAACAGAAAGAGGATTAGGAAGTTTTGATCCTAATAATCAAGGGTTTTTTGGCGTTGGACCAAGCGGAAACATGGAACGTGGAATTCCAACTCCCAACGTATGGTGCTTTGCCGAGGGTGCAGCCGCGAAATGTGTATATATAGGAACAGATATCGGCGTTTCGAGGTACAACAGAACAACCGCAAAATTTGAACAATTTTACCGAGATAATTCCCAATCCATTACGGGAGAAGGAGCTGAAACCGCCGTTATATCCCTATTTCCTTTGGCAGAAAACCGTTTACTAGTTGGTTGTTTGGATGGACTTTTTGAGTTGGTTATTTCCAACACTAAAAAATACACGTTTAAAAAAATAGATTTTTTCAGCAAGCAAGAAGCAATTAAACACCTGAAAATGTATTCAATTGTTTATTGGAAAGAGGAGCAGTATTTTGTAGGAACAAAAAGTGGCGTAGTATTAATTGACCTTAAAAAAAAGAAAGTAACCCCATTTGAACACGATTCAAAAAACAAGGAAAAGACGATTACAGCTGGAGCGTGTCGCCTAGTTTACAAGGATAAACAGGGTAAAATATGGTTTGCAACAGCCACGGGAGAGCTAAGTGTGTTATCCGAGAAAAAATCAGGGCTTAACATTGTGCCATACCGCTTTAATTCTGCTTTACTCTCGAAATCAAAAGACTATATTACTTCTATTTGCACAACTGGGAAAAAAGAATTTTGGTTTGGAACATTTGGTTCTGGTTTAATGCGTTGGGACGAGAAGACCCAAAAAATGGAATCATTTACATCAAAAAACGGCTTGCCGAACAACGTTGTTTATAGTGTGCTTGAGGGAAAAGATGGTAATTTGTGGTTAAGCACAAACAAAGGAATTTGCAGATTCAACCCAAAAACATTTGCAACAACAAATTACGCAGAAACAGACGGTTTGATGAGTAATGAATTTAACTCCGGTGCGTTTATGCTTTCGAAAACGGGAGAACTGTTTTTTGGCGGAATTTATGGGTTCAACTATTTTCATCCGGAGAAATTATACTTGTCAAAACCAGATGTAGCGGTTACCATTACGCGGTTTAAATTAGATAAAGGCTGGCTTAAACCGAATGAAAAAGGCTCGCCACTAGTGAAGCCGGTTTCTCAAACGGATTACATTGATTTGTCGTATCGCCAGCGCAGTTTCACTATTCGTTTCCAACCTTCTGATTTAAGCAACCCAGAATTGGTAAACTACAAATACAAATTGGAAGGGTCCGACGAAGGAGAAATTATGATAGGAAGCACGAATGAATTGCGTTTCAATTCCCTTTCTCCAGGAACGTACAAGTTGGCTATTTACGCCCGCATCGGCGAGGGAAGCTGGGGAGCGCTTCCGGCCGTTTTACTAATTCATATTAAATCTCCTTTTTGGGCAACGTGGTGGTTTTGGCTCTCTATTGCTGCTGTTTTGGCTTTGTTAATCCGTTTTTTAATTCACAAAAGGATAAATTTTGAGCGAAGAGAACAGGTTCGACTAGAGATGAAAATTGCAAAACGAACAAAGGAAATTCGGGCCCAAAACGTAAAAATAGAAAGCCAAAGAAAGCAGTTGGAAGAAGAAAAGAACAAAGTAGTGGAACAACAGCGCCTTCTTCAAATTGAAAAAGATAAAACTGAAAAATTACTGCGCAACGTTATACCGGAGTCAACCGCAGAGGAACTTAAGAAAACAGGCTCTGTGAACGCAAGAGCGTATAAAACCGTTTCGGTATTGTTTACCGATTTTGTCGGTTTCACAAAAATCGCTGAACGCATGAATCCAACAGAGCTTGTGCGAAAATTGGATGTTTATTTCCGAAAATTTGATGAAATTATAGTAAACAACAACCTTGAAAAAATAAAAACAATTGGTGACGCCTACATGTGTGCTGGGGGTGTTCCTGTTCGCAACAAAACCAACCCTATCGACACGTGTTTGGCAGCATTGCAGATCCAGGATTACATGCGCAAATTAAAAAATGAAGCATTAATTAGTAATCTGGATTATTGGGAATTGCGTTTAGGAATAAATACAGGCGAAGTTACCGCAGGTGTAATTGGAAGCGAGCGTTTGGCATTTGATGTTTGGGGCGCAACAGTGAACCATGCGCAGCGTATGGAAATGCTTGGCGAGCCAGGAAAAGTTACCATCACAGGAAATACATTTAAGCTAATAGAACCTTATTTTGAATGTGTTTTCAGAGGGAAAGCGCAAACCAAAAGCCGCGGAATTTTGGACATGTATATGGTGGAACGAATAAAACCAGAACTATCCATAAATGGGGAGGGTGTTTTTCCAAATGCTCGTTTTCAGGAAATTGTTAACCTTCACCACTATAGCGCAATAAACTATTATAAAGCGGAACGCCACATTATCAAAGTTCTTGAAAAAGGCCTTTCCGAAAACTTGTATTACCACAGTATACAACATACGAAAGATGTTGTAAAAGCGGTTGAAAGACTAGCGTTGATGGAAGGTGTTACAGACGAAGGATTGTTTTTATTAAAGTCTGCGGCAACGTATCACGATGCTGGATTTATTGAAAAATATGAAAAGAACGAGCCGATAGGAGCGCGTTTGGCCGCTGAAATCCTTCCAAAATACGGTTACACCGAAGAGCATATAAAAATCATTAAAGAGCTGATCTTTGTCACACAAATTCCACATAAACCAAAAAATAGGCTAGAAGAAATAATTTGCGATGCAGATTTGGACTATTTGGGAAGAGATGATTTTCATGAAATTGCCGATCGCCTACGAAAAGAACTTAAGGAAAATGGCAAAATTGATAGCGATAGAAAGTGGGACGAAATCCAAGTTCAATTTTTAAATGCCCACGTATATTTTACAGAAACAGCAATTAAAACAAGGCGAGAGAAGAAGTTGAAAAACTTAGAGGAAGTAATGCATCGACTAGAGGTAAATAAGTACGAAGATTGATTAAAACCCCCTCTTTCAAAAAAATTATTCCATAAAAAAACCCGGAGAAAACTCCAGGTTTTAAAACGTTTTAACCGTTACAGTTTAACTAAACAATACACTTTGTCCGTATGGGTTTAAATCTATCGGATTTACAACCAAGGCAGGAATTTTTGCATCGTTCGTAATGATATATTGCTCGTAATTTGCCGTAATGGAACTTAAGAAATTACTTTTATTCAAATTCATTATTGCAATTAAATCCGCATCGATATTCACCGCGTGTTTCACAACTTCTTTATCGAAGCCACTACTTGGTGCAACCGTTGTCGTTATTTCAATTCCTCTTTCAGAGAAAAATCTGTTTGCAAATTGAATATTGGCTTGAACTTGGTGTTTCAAGAACTCGTCTGTTTCATCCGGTGTAATCACATGAACGCGGGATTTGAAATACGTAGCCAAATTCGCAACGATAGCGAGTTTTTGCTTTGTTTCTTTATGAAGATCCATTGGCACAACAATATCATCGTACCCGGTTTCTTTAATTCCTTTTTCTTGTACAACGATAAACGGAACGCTTGAGCTTGTGATTACTTTTAGCGCGTTACTTCCCGTAAGGTGCTGCCAACCATGTGCTCCGTGTGTTCCCATAAAGATAAGCTCCGCATGCAATTCCGCAGCAAAATCTCCAATTTCTTCGTAAATACTTCCAATTCGAACGTATGGAATTAGCTCAACGCCATCTGCATTAAAAGAACTTAATATAGATTTTAATTTTTCTTCCGCCTCATCAATGTTTTTTTCTTTTGCAACAACATGTAAAACATACACTTTTGCGTCTAAAGGTTTTGCTGTCGCAACAGCGTGTTGTAAGGCAATATCTGCAACCGGCGTAAAATCGTGGGGTACAATAAAGGTTTTTCTATTCATGAGGAGTTTTTCTAGCGTTTGTTTTTCCTATACAAATGTAATAATAAAGATTTTTGGTGACTTTAAAAAGAGAAATCTTTTTACATAATTGTACTTTTTAATCGTTCGATTGTTTTTTATCCGCTGTAGACTTAAAACAAAATTGAATAGGTGCGGGTAAAGTGGTTTTTATAGATTAGATTTATTTTATATTTGCACTCAAACTTAAGTTTATGCCAATTATTGGAAAATTACTCAAGAAAACAACTGAAATTTCGTTTATACGTAATTTCAATAAAGGAAAAGAGTATATAAACCAGTTGAAAACATTGGAAAAATTAGTGTTTACTGCAAAAGGAACTAATTTTGGTAAGCACCACGACTTTCAAGATATAATACAACAAGATGAACTTGTCGACTCCTTTCAAAACAATGTTCCAATAACCGATTATGATGAGTTTTACGATAAATGGTTAAAACAATCCATCGAAGGAATAAAAGACCACACGTGGCCAGGCCGAATCAAACATTACGCTTTATCATCCGGCACAACAGGATCACCAAGTAAACGTATTCCGGTAACGGAAGAAACAATTCGTTCTTTTCAAAAAGCATCTTTGCGGCAAATTTCAACGTTGCACGAGCTGGATTTACCCGAAACCTTTTATAGCGCAAGTTTATTGGCGGTTGGCGGCTCCACGAAATTAACCAGAAAGAAAACGCATATTGAAGGCGACCTAAGTGGGATTCTAAAAAAACATACTTCCTTTATTTTTAATCCATTTACAAAGCCTGGAAATAGCATTTCAGGGATAAAAGACTGGAACAAGAAGTTGGATAAAATGGTACAAAAGGCGCCGAGTTGGAATATTGGCATCATTGCTGGCGTTCCTAGTTGGTGTATTTTATTGATGGAACGAATTGTACAACACTATAAGTTAAAGTCCATCCATGATATTTGGCCAAATTTAGAAGTTTACGTTCATGGCGGCGTTTTTATTCAGCCGTATATTCCAAGATTAGAAAAACTGGTTTCCAAAAAAATTCACCTTTTAGACACCTACCTTGCCAGCGAGGGGTATTTCGGTTACCAACCATCTTCGGATCAGGAGGGAATGGAACTTTTATTGAATTCCGGTATTTTTTATGAATTTATTCCTTTTAATAGTGAGTTTTTCGATGAAAATGGAAACGTGAAAGACAAAAACTGTGCGTTTTCATTGAGCCAGGTAACTGAAGGAGTAGACTATGCAATTGTAATTTCTACAAATGCGGGATTATGGCGCTATATGATTGGAGACCTTGTTCGGTTCATTAATGTGGATGATCGGCTGTTAAAAATTACGGGTCGCATCAAACAATTTCTTAGTTTATGCGGCGAACATTTGTCTTTGGATAATATTAACACTGCAATTCAAAACATTAGCACACGCGAAGGAATTGAGATAACGGAATTTAGCCTTTTTCCACAAATAGACGAACAACGCCACTCCTGGTTTATTGGGGTAAATGAAAAGCTCGACACGGAAAAAATAATTAATCTAATAGACATAGAACTTCGGGATTTGAACGATGATTATAATGGTGTTCGAAAAGTAAGTTTGCAACCACCGATTTTGACGGCTCTTCCGGTTGAAACGTTCTATAATTTTATGGAAACCATTGGTAAGGTAGGGTCACAAAACAAATTTCCTCGGGTAATGAATGAGCACCAAAGCGACTTATGGCTTAATTTCTTATCAAAACAAAGTCTGCTTTAGATTGCTTTTTTTCTCCTTTGCTTTTTGGTAGTATTTTAGTACCGCATTGGCAATTACCACCAACACAATGATGGAAGCGCCAACATAAAACTGCGAGCCAAGAACTTTATTTTCTTTGAGAATAAAAATTGCTAGTAAAATAGTATAAACAGGCTCCAAATTTATACTCAACGAAACGGTAAATGCCCCCAATCGTTTGACCACTTCAATCGTTGCAAGGAAAGCGAAGGAAGTGCATAATGTTCCCAAAAACAACAACCAAAGAAAATCGCTTACCTCCATATGAAATAATTTAGTGGTAAAATTTCCTTGCGCAACCAATACAACAGTCAAAAAAACGAGCGCAGCTAGCATTTCGTAAAAGGTAATTTTATACGAAGGGGAATCTTGAGCTAGTCGCGCGTTAAAAACGGAAAATAGCGCAGCGAAAAGAGCGGAACACAAACCATAAGCGAGCGCCTCGTAATCTTCGGGATTAAAGTCTCTCGACACGAAATAGATGCCATAAATTACAATTAATCCAAAAAAGAATTCAACTTTAGAAAACTTTCGCTTCATGAACAAGGGCTCCAACCATGTTACGTGTAAAGTTGTAGTCGAAAGGCAAAGTATTCCCAAAGAAGCAGTGGAGAGTTGAATAGATGTGTAAAAAGTCATCCAATGCAATGCAACAATAACGCCAACACCAAAAATTTTAAGCAGTTCTTTTCGAGAGGAAATCGCAACCGATTTTTTCATAAAAACCAATGCAATTCCCAATGCTAAAAAAGCAATTAAAACCCGGTGCCAAACGATATAAAATGCGTCTAAATTTATTAAAACACCTAAAATGCCCGTAAATCCCCACATAAATATAATGAGATGCAGCAGCGCGTGGTATTTGTATTTTTTCATCATGTATGGCACGAAGGTAATTAAAGAATACAAAGTAATATATTATCAAAGCGAGTATTATTGTCCAAAATAGTGGTTTTTATAAAAAAGAATTTCAAAAAAATACGCTAATTTTATAGCATGCAATTCAAAGATGTAATCGGACAGGAGGGGCTTAAAAAGCAGTTTATTCACGAAGTTGAAAACAATAAAATAAGCCACGCCCAACTTTTTTTAGGGAATGCCGGTTATGGAGGCTTGCCGCTTGCAATGGCGTTTGTTCAGTATTTATTTTGCGAAAACAAGAACAGTAAAGACAGTTGCGGAGAATGTGCTTCTTGTCGGAGAATTGCGACGTTGCAACATCCTGATGTTCATTTTTCATTTCCAGTTGTTCTTGCGGCGCATAAAAAATCAGATGGTGCAATACACCATTGGAGAGAACAAATCAAAGAACAGCCGTATTTTAGTCAAGTTGAATGGCTGCGAAGAATTGACGAAAAAGAACGGAAGCCAATGATTGGAACCGAAGAAAGTCAAGATATTATTAAAAAACTGACGCTTAAATCCTACGAAGGCGGCTACAAGGTTATGATTATTTGGATGGCGGAAGAAATGAATACCGTTTGTGCTAATAAATTATTAAAGATTTTAGAGGAGCCCCCGCAGAAAACACTTTTTATTCTGCTGTGTGAAAAACAAGATCTTTTGCTTCCAACCATTGTTTCGCGCACACAAATAGTAAAAATACCACGCATAAATTCCGAGGATTTAAACTCCCATTTAGGAAACAACTTTGCTGTTAATGGATCTAATTTGGAAAGTATTGTAGCGCGCTCGGAAGGCAGCGCATTACTTGCGTATGAAATGATTGGCTCGCACGAAGAACAAGACCATAACCGCGAACTTTTTATCCAATTGATGCGGGTTTGTTATAAAAAAGACGTGCTTCTAATGTTGGATTGGGCGGAAGATATTGCAGCTTCTAGTAAAGATCGGCAGAAGATTTTTTTACAGTATGGTTTGCACATGTTCCGACAAAGTTTGCTGAGAAACTACACTGGCGGACAACTGACGCGTGTTTCAAGCGAAGAAGAAGATTTTTTAGGCAAATTTGCTAAGTTTATTACCGGTAAAAATATCCAGGATTTTATGCAAACGTTTGACGATGCTTACTACCATATTGAACGAAATGCCAGTGCTAAAATACTTTTTACCAACCTCTGCTTTAAAGTGATGCGTTATATTCACTTTGCTTAGTGTAAAACTCTATTTTCGATAAGCATCTCCAAACTCTGATTTATTTCTTATTTTTACATAAATAAAAAAGAGAATTATGGGTTGTTCAAATTGCAGTAGTGGAGGTGGAACTCCGCGAGGATGTAAGAATAATGGAACCTGTAGTTCTGGCGGTTGTGACAAACTTGAGGTGTACGACTGGTTGGCAAATATAGCTTTACCAAACGGTCAATCCATCTACGATATAGTTGAAGTTCGATTTAAAAACAGTCGAAAAAGTTTCTATCGAAACGCAAAAGGATTGAGTGTTCAAGTTGGGGATGTAGTTGTTGTTGAGACAAGCCCTGGATACGATATCGGCGTTATTTCAGTCATAGGAGAACTAGCCAGAATACAAGTTAAAAAGAAAGCTGCTGGGTTTAAACCTATGGAGGCTAAAAAATTAGTTAGAATTGCTTCTCAAGACGATATTGATAAGTGGGCGCAAGCGCGTTCGCTTGAAAAAGAAGTGATGTATAAATCGAGAACCTTGGCGGTGAATCTTAATTTGGAAATGAAAATTTCAGATGTAGAATACCAAGGAGATTTATCTAAAGCTACATTTTATTATACCGCAGAAGGCAGAGTTGATTTCCGCCAACTGATAAAAGATATGGCTGATCAGTTCAAAATCCGGGTGGAAATGCGCCAAATTGGTTCGCGTCAAGAAGCATCTAGACTCGGTGGAATTGGTTCATGCGGAAGAGAATTGTGCTGCTCAACATGGTTAACGGATTTCCGTTCCGTGTCCACTTCTGCTGCTCGTTACCAGCAATTATCCTTGAATCCGCAAAAACTTGCTGGACAATGTGGTAAATTAAAATGCTGTCTAAACTATGAGCTAGACATGTACATGGATGCTTTTAAAGCATTTCCTAAATCCGATATTCGTCTTCAAACAGAAATTGGAAACGCTTACCACGTAAAAACAGATGTGTTTAAAAAACAAATGTGGTATGCTTACGAAGGAAATTCAGCAAGTGGCTTAATTGCCATGACGCCAGACCGCGTGCGAGAAGTTGTTATAATGAATCGCGACAATAAAAAACCAAAAGAACTGAACGAGTATGTTCACGAGGTCGTGAAAGAACCAGACTATTCCAATGTTGTTGGGCAAGACAGTTTAAATCGTTTTGAACATACATTTAAAAACAAGAAGAAAAAGAAAAAACCGGCGAACCCAAATCGACCTGTAGATAATTCCAGTAGGGAACGTCAAAGTCCTGCTCAAAACCCAACGGGTGAACAAAAAGCAGTTGCACCAAGAGAAGGCACAAACAATCCAACGGAAGCGGGAATAGCGCCAAATCCAGCGAACAAAAGAAGGAATAAACGACCAAACAATAGGGGTGGAGAAACACCTAATTCTAATTCCAATGAAACGAAAGAGTAGT
>JBIKZR010000234.1:0-3924 GCA_044354635.1 Crocinitomicaceae bacterium
AGGTGGCTCTAATGCATAGTGTTGATCCAAGATCTTCCTTTTTTCGAGTTTTTCAATTTCACGGTAGATTGCTTTTAAGCTTTTTTCATCCGTTGCACGAAAATATTTTCCATTGGCAATTTCCGCTATTTTCATTAATGTAATTTCGTCGATTTCCACGGGCATGTTTTCATAGCGCACTCCAAAAGGAGTAATTACGGGTGTTGGTGCTTCTCCATTACTACCAACTCCAATCGTGTAAACGCGAATATTTTTTGCTCGTGCAAGTTCTGCAGCAGTTATTGGATCAATTTCGCCCGAATTATTGCTTCCATCCGTAAGTAAGATAATCACTTTTGAAGGTAAACTGTCGTTCCGTAATCGTGTTACCGCTGTGCCTAAACCAGTTCCAATGGCTGTTCCGCCTTCAATGTTTTGCGGTCCGATTTCTTCAATTTGCTTTAGTAAAATGGAATAATCCAAGGTTGCAGGACATGCCGTATACGCTTCACCTGCATACGCAACCAAACCAATTCTATCTCCTTTTCTTCCTGCGATAAATTCCTTTGCAACGCGCTTGGAAGCCTCGAGTCGGTTTGGCTCAAAGTCCTTCGCAAGCATTGAAACAGAAACATCCATTGCTAAGATAATATCAATTCCATTCTTATAATTTTGCTCAGCGGCCTCTGGACTGTCCCAATGAAAAGGTTTTGCCAACGCCAAGATAAACAATCCAAAAACAATTGTATTACAGGTGATTATGGCAATTCGAAAGTTTAAAATCCAATTTGATTTCAGGTTTTTTTGTGAAATTGAACTTCCGGTAAATTTTAATTCGCCAATTTTATTTTTTTCGGTACGAAATAAAAGCAGCCAAATTATAGGAAGCAACAGTAGCAGCCATAGCCAATTGGCAGACTGAAAATCGTATTCCCAAAATCGTATGTTCCAGTTATTCAACATTCTCTATCTCAAATTGACTTATTTCAGCAACAATTTCCCGTGCATATTGATCGATTTTTAAAATTGCAATTTCTTCCGGTTGTGACTTTGCAAATTTCACCATGTCGGATTCCGTCAAAAGCAAAATAATAGTTTCAATAGTTCTATCTTCCAATCCCTTTTGCTGCAGTAAAAGCTTTGTTTCGTAGGTTGTTTTTTCTAATAAATTAATTGTGAAACGGGATGACAAGTACGTGCGGATTAGCAAAGAAAGTTCAATAAAGTGTTCTTTTGTTTTTTGCTTTTCCCACAAACGCAATTTCTCTAAGGTATTGATTGCTTCTATTGTTTGCTCTGTTATTGTTAACGCCTTGTCAGGCTCGCTCGTCTTTTTCTTGGTTTTTTTTCGAATGTAAACGATCGCACCAATTACTAAGGCAAGTAGAATTATGATCCACCACCAATTATTTTTTGTGAATTTTTTAATCGAAAATGCTTCCTTAGGGATTTCAGCAAAGGATTCTTTAATATCGTACATTGCTAGTCCTTTTTTTGCTTTTACTAAATCCGCACGTAATTCAATTACTGGAAAATAGAAAGTCGCATTTGACAGTTTAATGGAAGGTCCTTCAATGCGATAAAAACCAGAATCCCAAGCCGTAATCTCATAAACGCCAATCCACCAAAGGGAACTTTCAGTTTGAATTATCGTGTCTTTGAATGGACTGAGAATTTCTAGTTGGTCGCTATTTTCACCGCTCAAAATTCCATTTTTTGAAATTGTACGACTTGTCATAAACCCATTTTCAGGTTTAAACAGCGGTTTTTTATTCCCATTTAAAGGAATAGAGTAGGTGATAGTTGTCTTTTCTCCAATGAGAATAGAATTTTGCGAAATAGAAGCTCTAGTAATTTGCGCGTGCAATCCAAATGCAGCGAAGATAAAAGCCAAGGGTAGAATATACTTCTGCATTATCTTTGGTGAAATAGTTTCACTAAGGCTTTCACAATATCTTGATCTGTCGAACAAGAAACACAATCAATTCCAGCTTTTTTAAA
Organism: Crocinitomicaceae bacterium; assembly: GCA_044354635.1. Taxonomy (GTDB): domain Bacteria; phylum Bacteroidota; class Bacteroidia; order Flavobacteriales_D; family Crocinitomicaceae; genus M0103. Next base: position 1,981 of record JBIKZR010000234.1, read on the forward strand.
TGAAAACAGGGTATTGGATTCTTCTTCCATGAAATTTGCCGTGAAGGTTTCACGCACCCATTTTGCGCTAGAGTTGACCCAAGTTGTTTCACCCGATTCTGCATTAAAAAGCTGAACTAACCCAACATCTGTCAGATTTTTTTCTGCGTTATCGGAAATTTTTATAGCAATCGTATCGTGTCGTTTTTTCGTTAAACGCATTCCTTCCATGAAATTGTTAGAATCTATGAAATCACTAATAATAAAGGAGATTGTTCTCTTTTTTTGTGTGTTACGCAGAAATCTTAGACCTTCATTTAGGTTGGTCAATTTACTTTTAGGTTTAAATTCTATCAATTCCCTTAAAATAAACAAAACGTGCTTTTTTCCTTTTTCAGGAGCGATATAACGTTCCGTTTTATCGGAAACAAATAGTGCGCCAACCTTATCGTTATTGGCAACTGCTGAAAATGCTATAACTGCTGCGATTTCTAACGCGAGTTCTTTTTTTGTTTTTTCAGTTGTACCAAATTCTTCGGAACCTGAAATATCGATCACCAACATAACGGTTAGTTCGCGTTCTTCCTCAAATACTTTAACGTAAGGCGTGTTGTATCGCGCTGTAACATTCCAATCGATTGTGCGCACTTCATCCCCAAAATGGTAATCGCGCACTTCACTAAACGCCATTCCTCTTCCTTTAAATGCCGAATGGTATTCACCGGAGAAAATTTGTCTGGTCAAGCCTTTTGTCTTGATTTCCAAACGGTGAATTTTCTGAATAAGATCTTTCGTTTCCACTATTGGAATGGGATTAATGTATTATTGGATTCAAGGAACCTCAACTTTTGCAATGATGCGACTTATAATTTCAGCGGACGAAATATTTTCTGCTTCTGCTTCATAGGACAAACCCATTCGGTGACGCATTACATCTGACGCAATGGAACGGACATCTTCTGGAACCACGAATGCTCGACCTTGTAGAAAGGCAAAAGCTTTCGCTGCCAAGGCAAGATTGATACTCGCCCGAGGAGAGCAACCATAGGAAATTAAAGGTTCCAATGCTTCTAAACCATATTTTTCTGGCATTCGGGTTGCGAAAACTAGATCAACGATATATTGTTCTACTTTTTCGTCGAGGTAGACTTCTCTCACCAATTCTCGTGCACGTAAAATATCTGTTGAAGAAACTACTTTTTTACAAGATGGAATTCCGCCTGTTTGCACGTTGGTGCGTATGATTTGTTTTTCTTCTTCTTTTGTTGGGTAACCAAGAAACACTTTCAGCATAAAACGATCTACTTGCGCTTCGGGTAAAGGATACGTTCCTTCTTGCTCGATTGGATTTTGAGTAGCTAATACTAAAAATGGATTTGGTAAAAAAAATGTCTCGTCGCCAATCGTTATTTGTCGCTCCTGCATAGCTTCTAGTAAGGCACTTTGAACTTTTGCTGGTGCGCGATTTATTTCATCCGCCAAAATAAAATTTGCGAAAATAGGTCCTTTCTTAACGGTGAATTGTTCACTTTTTTGATTGTAAATCAATGTTCCTGTAACATCTGCAGGCAATAAATCTGGAGTAAATTGAATTCTGCTAAAATCAACATCAATTGCTTCAGAAAGTGTTTTTATTGCAAGCGTTTTTGCTAATCCTGGAACACCTTCCAATAAAACATGTCCATCAGCTAAGAGTGCAATTAATAATCGATCAATCATATAGGTCTGACCTACAATAACTTTTGAAACTTCTTCTCGCAAGCGCTGTACGATGGCATTCTCGAGTTTTATCTTTTCACTAAGAATCCTTAATGCCTGAGCTGGATTAATTGGATTGTTCGTGTTTTCTTCCATATTTCGAAATTGATAAGTCTACAAAGGTGGCAAAGTTTACTTGCTGGAAGATTGATTTTGCTGTTAAATATTGTTAACTTTGAAATGCTTAACTCAATTAACCCAACTCAA
>JBIKZR010000019.1:0-12118 GCA_044354635.1 Crocinitomicaceae bacterium
TTTCAATTTGCCAATAATTTCAATTGGTTTGGATTCTGCGTCGCCCCCAGATTTTAAATCGGTGCTTTCTGGAAATAATTCCCATGAAATAGTCAGTTTATCCTTGTTTATATCCAGCGCATAAACTGCGACCTTATATTTTCGATTGGGACGTAAAAAGAGGTTTCTTTCGTTGTAATCCCCAAGGAATTTTAATGAATCCACTGTTGGCGAATTATTTGCTACTATTTTTTTTGACCAACTTACCGCCAATGCATCATATACTTCCGTTGGAAATCCTTGCTCGGTAAAAACGCCATACCACGTGCTTGTATATTCTTGTTTTTGTCCCCATAAGAAAGCAAAAGACCCAATACATTGCAAAGAATCCGATTGAATGAAATCTTTGTATCTGGAAACATAGCTGTCGTATTTTTCCTTGCTTGTTTGTTCAATCGAAGATTTCCAGCTCGTTTTTGGAGATTCCCAATGTCCGTTAGGCCCCCATTCTGTAATCATGTACGGCCCATTGAAGTTTCCATTTTTCAGGATGATTTTCACACTGTCGATATCGCCGTAAGTATTAATTCCATAAATATCGACATCGGTAAGTTGCGCTTGGACAAATTTCAATTTTTCGCTGCTGGTTCCAGCCGTAACACTTGCCGTTGGATGATTTGGGTCTTCTTCCTTTACCATTTTGGCGATGTCATTCACTGCTTTCCAAACTTTCGTGTTTTGGTAGGCCAATTCGTATTCATTTCCGACGCACCAAATCAATAAAGCTGGATGGTTTTTATATTTACGTATGAGAACTCTAAAATCTTCGAGTTGTTTTTTAACTTTTGCTTCGTTGTTGTAGTCAAATCCATGGCGTTCGTGTTGCACCCACAAACCAAGCATAACTTTCACTCCTTTTTTCGCTGCTTCATCCAAAACGCTTTGTGCATTTTCCATTCCCCAGGTGCGAATCGTGTTCCCATTAATTTTTACCAAAGCATCCAAATGCGTTTCTCCGCCAGCGCCATTAATATAATATGGAAAGCCATCGACTTCAAGTACCCATTTGCTTTCTCGTTGAAGGATTTCTACTTTGCTTGTTTGTGCAAAAGCAGAATAGAAATTAAAAAGAATTAAAAAGAAAAATAAATTAGTTTTTGGCATCTGTTCATTTTGTTAAGAAGACTAAAAGAATCTTATGGTATAAAGTACAATAATACAAATTTTAACGTATTAAAGTAAATTTCCAACTTCTTCCAGCAATAATTTTAATAGTTATTGTAAAAAATACTATAATTGTAATATATTTACTTTTTTTAATTTCAACGTATATTTGAAAAGAAGAAAAGATTTCCTGCTACAAAAACAGCAAAAAAGCTTGTTTTGTTTAGCTTGGTAAAATCATAAAAGCGAATGTATTAAACTAGTAACTATGACAGAAAAGAATTCATTGAATCAAACAAATTACGGTGCATTTACAACATTAATTTCTATCTTTTTCTTTTGGGGATTTGTTGCGGCCAGTAACGATATTTTAATTCCAGTATTTAAAAAAGCATTGGATTTGAGTCAATTTGAATCACAATTAATCTCTTTGGCTTTTTACATTGCCTATACCGTTGGTTCCGTTCTTTACTTTGTTATTTCTTCTTTATTGAAGCGCGACATTTTAAATTTGATTGGCTATCGAAATGGATTGGCACTTGGATTGATCATTTCAGCATTAGGAACTTTGCTTTTTATTCCAGCTTCAAACAATGCCTCTTTTCCATTATTAATTTCTGGTTTATTCACGGTTGGATTAGGGTTTTCTTTGCAACAAATTGCAGCAAATCCACTTGCTATTCAAATGGGAGATCCTTCCAAAGGAAATATTCGTTTGAGTTTAGCTGGTGGAATAAATAATGTTGGAACAACAATAGGCCCGGTGATAGTTTCTTTTGCAATTTTCGGAGGACTTTCATCTGAGGATACAACCTTAAATCTAGAGTCTGTTCAAACACCCTATTTGATTTTAGGCGCTGCTTTTGTTCTTGCGGCAATTCTTTTCAAATTTTCTTCTGTTCCAGATCGAATTGGAGACGATTCGGAAGAAAAAGGTGCAGGAAATATACTTGCAACTTTAAAATACCCACAAGTGGTTCTGGGAATGATAGCTATCTTTTTATACGTTGGTGTGGAGGTTTCCACGGCGAGTAATCTTCCGGAATTTATGAAACAAAAACTAGGAACGAGTGAAAGTTCAGTTGCTCCTTTCGTTTCATTATTTTGGGCAAGTTTAATGATTGGCCGATGGACTTCCGCAGCTGGAGCATTTAATTTTACAGAAAAATCGAAATCAATTTTAGGACTGATATTGCCATTTGCAGCATTTGGAATCTTCCTTGGGGTAAATTGGTTGGCAGGAAATCAAATGGCACAGTTCTTTCCATATCTTGGTGTTGTAATTCTATTGATTGTTGCAGATAAATTAAGCAAAGGAAATCCAGTGAATCAAATTATAATTTATTCCTTATTAGGAATTCTTGGATTGGTTGTCGGAATATACGCATCAGGTATGGTTAGTGTTTTTGCATTTATTTCTGTTGGATTATTTTGTAGTACACTTTGGCCGTGTATTTTCACTTTGGGAGTTGCCGGTTTAGGGGATAAAACAAATACAGCGTCGAGTTTATTGATTATGATGATTATGGGCGGTGGTTTTGTTTCAACAGCGCAAGGGGCACTTGCAAGCGATAATTTACTTGGAATACAACATTCTTATTGGATTGGTGTCTTGTGTTTTTCCTACTTGGCTTTCTTTGCTTGGAGCGTCAATAAAAAACTTAAAAAACAAGGAATTTCTTTTGATCTGCAAAAAGGCGGAGGACATTAAAATACGCACGATTATTTACTTTAACGGGTGAAAAAAAAGCACGGATCAGTTAATTTTGATTCGTGCTTTTTTGTGCTTTGTAATTATTCAGTTCGTTTATGCTTGTTTTGCTAACTCTCCTTTTAAATAATCAATGGTTCTTATTTCAGTAACATCCTCGTTTCGAGCAAGGCCTAAATAATTCGACGCCCAATCCAACACGTATATTAGATACATGGAACGTTCCATTTTGTTGCTTCCCTTTGCATGGATAGAAATTATATTGTCTGTTTTTTTGGAAACAATCTCTCGCGTCAATTCAAAACGCTTTTTATTGCTCGGATGCATGTCGTCCGTTTGCAGAAAAATAACCGAATCTTTTTCACTTCCGCTTCCCCAACCGAGAAGTTCGTTGTGATTCATTTCCGGGATAACGTGGTAACGGCATAAGAATTTACCGTTTTCGTTAAATTGTTGTTTCCCGCGCAAAGCAACACTTTCATACGGTGCTTCAGCATAAATTACATTTGTGGTATTATTTATAACCTTCACTACTTCTCTTGCTAGCGCTTGGATTTCAGAAGTGTGCCCCTCTAAAAAAGCTGCTGTAGGAAGAAATTCGGTGAAACATTCCGAGCTAATCAACGCATAGGATTCCAGCACTTTTACAAGTTGCACGATAGAATAACCCAAAGCAGCTCTTGGTGGCAGGCCGCCCGGAACTTGAATAAAGTTATAGTTGTTCGCAGCACAAAAAGCCATTAATTTCCCGCCAGATGAGATTCCAATGATTTCCGCACCTGTTTCTTTACAGGCATTCAGCGCCGAAATCGTTTCTTCCGTATTTCCGGAGTAAGAAGACCCAATCACAAGTGTATTTGCATCAATGAATTTTGGAATGGTATAGTTTTGTACAACTGAAAATGGGATGTGAAGTTCTTCCTCTAACAATTGTGAAACGATTCGCGCTCCAATTCCAGAACCTCCAAGTCCGCAAACAACAATATTGCTATACTTTTTGGAGGGAATCTGTAGGTTTATTTTTTGAGCAATTTCAACGCTTTCTCTTAGTTGCGTCGGGAATTCTTGAATTAATTTTTCCATTTTTAACAGTGATTTTTTAAATTGAATAATAGTATAGCTGGAGTGTGTCGGAAATGGATAATGCAGCTTGTAAAGTTTAAAAATTTATTTCAAAAGTTACGGTTTACTGCACATCGGCGTTTGAATTCCGCTCTTTCAATTGTTCGATTAACTACTATGCGTTTAATTTCTGTTGGTGGTAATTCAAAAGTCCATCGATTGGTTTTTGAATCGTTTTCCCCAAATTCACACCGTGAAAAGCACACGCTTCCGCCAATTCATTTTGGAATAAATGCGCAATTGAACCAACAAAATGGGTTTTGATTTCTGTATAATTTGCATAGCAAAGCACATGTATCTCAACAAAATCTTTAAATCCTTCGAAAATCATTTTCTTGATAAAAGGATCTTCGTTGTGTTTGATAATGAACTTCATCATAGAAGCGAGAAATACATTTGCATCCGATTCCATATAAACACGTCTAACAATCTCATCTTTCGTAAGTTTTGTCTCTGTGTAAAAGGAAGCATGGATATGTTCTGGCAATTTGTTGTACAAGTAACTAGCGATTAATTTTTTCCCGAAATAAGAACCGCTGCCTTCGTCGCCAAGAATATATCCCAACGCCGGCACTTCTTCACTTACACTAATACCATCGAAATAGCAGGAATTTGAACCAGTTCCAATAATACAGGAAATTGCAGGTTCTCCTTCGTAAGTAGCAAACGCGCAAGCGGTTAAATCGTGGTCTACTGTGATTTTTGAATGTACAAAAACGCGTTGTAAACCCCTTTGAATAATTGCTTTTAGGGAATCAGACGAACAACCAGCGCCATAAAAATGGACTTCGTTCACTTCGTTTCGAATGGCAAAAAGCTCCGAATTATTTTCTACCGCAGAAACCACAATCTCTTCCGAATGAAAGAATGGATTCAATCCCATAGTAGAAAGATAGGTTTTTTCTGAACCATTTAATACCACCCAATCACTTTTGGTAGAACCGCTATCAACAATTAATATCATTTCAAATTATTTACAAAGTGTCACACTTACACTTTGCGAATATATAAAATTCTTTTTTACCTTTGAGTATGTCCTTGAATAATATGTCGTCTAAAAATAATTTGGAATTAAATCCTCGAATTTCAGTGGATTGTGTAATCTTTGGATTCGACTTCAATCAGTTAAAAGTTCTGGTAATTGAGCGGTCTATTTCGGATTCGGAAAAGCAGATTTTAACACTTCCTGGGGATTTAATATACGAAGGTGAAAATTTGGATATTGCGGCCAATCGGGTTCTGTTCGAATTAACGGGTTTACAAACTATTTTTTTGGAACAAGTTGGTGCATTTGGTGATACGGATAGATTAAACAAGGAAGCGGATAAAAAATGGCTACGCGCAGTTCGGGAAGAACCGGAAGCTAGAGTGATTACAATAGCTTATTTTTCCCTAGTAAACATTCATGAATACGCGCCGCAAGCATCCTCTTTTGCAAAATCTGCTGCGTGGATACCATTGAATGAAATTGACGAATTGGCGTTTGACCACTCTGATATTTTGCAAACTGCTTTGAAAAAATTAAAGAACAAGATTAGAATACAGCCAGTTGGTTTTAATTTGCTGCCAGAAAAGTTCACGCTTTCACAACTGCAGAAATTATACGAAGCGATTTTAGGTAGAGAGTTGGATAAACGAAATTTCCGACGAAAAATGTTGAAATTGCAGTTGGTTGAAATGCTCGAAGAAAGACAGGAAAAAGTACCGCACAAACCTTCACAGTATTTCAAATTCAACGAAACAAACTATAATAAATTGATTGAAAATGGCTTCGATAATTTTGGTTTTTAAAGCGCACTAACTAACCTAAACATTAAATTTTTCTTAACTAAGTGTAATTTTGACACAAAGATTGTATATTTGATAAAATCATTTCATTAAAATTATGGGTCAAACCTTGAAAACATCCAAAACGATAAAGCCTTTCAATGCTGTAATCTTCGGCGGAGATGGGGATTTAGCTCTACGAAAAATTTATCCTGCGCTGTTCCACCGTTTTGTGGATAACCAGATTAATTGTGAGTTTACCATTTTTGCAATTACACGATCCACAAAAAAGCATTCAGAATTTTATTCGACATTAGGAGCGTTTATCGAACAGTCTATTGATTATGAGTTGGATAGAAATAAAATTGACGTTTTCCTAAAAAAAATCGAATTAGTAAATATCCCAACCCACAGCGAAATAGATTATTTGCCATTAAAATTGGAGTTGGAGAAAACGGCTACTTTTCAAAATATTTTTTATTTATCCACTCCCGCGGATGCATTTGGCGATATCAGTGATATGCTGAAGAAATGTAACTTAATCAATCCCAAAAGCAAGGTTGTTCTTGAAAAACCATTGGGTTTCAGTTTGGCTTCTTCTCAGGCAATTCACGCAAAAATAAGCAGATCCTTTTCGGAAAATCAAATCTATCGAATCGATCATTATTTAGGGAAAGAAACCGTTCAAAATCTTATGGTTTTGCGTTTTGCAAATCACTTGTTCGAGCATTCCTGGTCGTCGAATCATATTGAATGTGTTCAAATAACGGTTGCAGAAAGTTTAGGTGTTGAAAGCCGTGGCGATTATTATGACCACAGCGGTGCGTTATTAGACATGGTTCAAAATCATTTGTTGCAATTGCTTTGTCTTATTGCAATGGAACCGCCAGCAAAACTAGAGGCGGATTTTGTTCGGAATGAAAAACTGAAAGTACTTAATTCTCTGCGTTTGATGGATGAAAAATCAGTCGTAACGGATACAGTAAAAGGGCAGTACACGCGCGGTAAAGTCTTTGAAAATCAAGTTCCTTCCTACTTGGAGGATATCGGAAAATATGAATCAGGGACAGACACCTTTGTTGCAATAAAAGCGTTTATCGACAATTGGAGATGGAAAAACACACCGTTTTATTTGCGCACAGGAAAGAGAATGGCTAAACGCTATTCTGAAATCGTTATCCACTTTAAATCAGTGCGACACAACTTGTTTCCTACTCAAGGAGAAATTCCAGGAAATAGGCTGATCATGCGCTTACAGCCGGAGGAACGAATTGAATTGGTACAAATGACAAAACTTCCTGGTCCTGGAGGATACCGCTACAAGCCAATTTCTTTGAAACTGGATTACATGGATTCTTTTCACGAGCGTTTTCCAGAAGCGTATGAGCGCTTAATTATTGATGTTCTTAGGGGCGATCAAACGCTTTTCATGCGTCAGGATGAGTTGGAAGCAGCGTGGATTTGGATTGAATCCATTGCGGATAGTTGGAAAAAAGCAGAGAAGAAAAATGTTTTATACGAAGCAGGTTCTTGGGGTCCGGGCGATAGTGTAATGGAGAAAGACCATGCTTGGAGTAAATTGAGAGAAAATGACGATAAAGAAATTTGAATCAAAAATTGAACTGGAGAATACTCTGGTTGCAGCAATTGTTTCGGAAATTTCTGCAGCAATAGAATTGTATGGCGACGCGCGAATTTTAGTTTCTGGCGGCGTTACTCCGTTGTCACTTTACCGCCTGCTTTCTACTGCAAATGTGGAATGGTCAAAGGTAAAAATTGGATTGGTTGATGAACGATTTGTTCCATTGGAAAGTGAATTCAACAATGGTTCGCAAATTCAACAAGCGTTTTTTCATGCTGCTGCAAAATCCGCAACGTTAATTGGAATGGTTCAAAATGCAGACGATTTAATCGAAAACATGAAATTGGTGAATGAAAATTACCAGTTGTTTTTAGATCGGACAGATTTCACGTTACTCGGAATGGGTGAGGATGGTCACACGGCTTCGCTTTTTCCAAATGATCCTGCATCGGAGGCAATTTTAGTGTCTGATTCTTTAGGGATTTTTCCGACAAAAGCGCCAAACTATCCGTTTCAGAGAATTACCTGCAGCAAGCAAATGCTATTAAATAGCACCTCACTTGTATTATTTATTGTAGGCGAGAAAAAATTAGAAATATTAAATAATTCTTCCACCGCACATTTGCCAATTTCTTCTTTTTTGGAAAATGTGCCTAACTTGGAGGTATATTACACAAAATAATGGTTAAAAAGGAAATAGAACAGGTTACGAATCGCATAATCGCTAGAAGCGTAGAAACGCGTAAAGTGTATTTGAGTCAAATGACTGCCCAGTTCGATAAAGAATTTAGTCGTGCGCATTTAAATTGTGGCAATTTAGCACATGCGTTTGCTGGCTGTGGCGCGGAAGATAAGTCTGCATTAAAGACAAATATTATCCCAAATATTGCCGTAATTACGGCATATAACGATATGTTGTCAGCACATAAAACATACGAGAATTATCCAGAAGATTTGCGAAGATTTGCACAAAAACATGCTGCCGTAGCGCAAGTTGCTGGTGCTGTTCCTGCAATGTGCGACGGCGTAACGCAAGGCCAACCGGGCATGGAAATGTCTCTTTTTAGCCGCGATGTAATCAGTCTTTCAACTGTTTTGGGGCTTTCACACAACATGTTTGATGGAACTTTGTGTTTGGGGATTTGTGATAAAATTGTTCCTGGATTATTGATTGGTGCGCTGAAATTTGGTCATCTACCAACGGCTTTTGTTCCGGGAGGACCAATGGAAACGGGTATTAGTAACGAGGAAAAATCTGCTATTCGTCAGGATTTTGCAGAAGGAAAAATTGACCGGGCAGCATTGTTGAAGGGTGAATCGGATTCCTACCATTCGCCAGGAACGTGCACGTTTTATGGAACAGCCAACAGCAATCAAATGTTGATGGAAATCATGGGCTTGCAATTACCGGGCTCTAGTTTTGTGAATCCAGGCACAGAGTTGCGGGAATTGCTAAACGAGGAAGTAGTGAAAGTAATCGCGGAATCTGCGCGCAATAAAACGGTGCAAGGAACTTTGTCGCACCTTGTGGATGAGAAATCTATGGTTAATGCAATTATTGGTTTACTTGCGACGGGAGGATCCACCAACCACACGATTCACTTGATTGCCATTGCCAAAGCGGCGGGAATTTGTATCAATTGGGAAGATTTTTCAGATCTTTCGGATGTTATTCCACTTTTAACGCGTGTTTATCCTAATGGCGCAGCAGATGTAAATCATTTTCACGCTGCTGGCGGAATGGGATTCGTTATCCATACTTTACTGGAAAACGGCTTGCTCCACCAAGATGTACATACCATTCTTGGATTCGGGTTGGATAAATATACACAAGAACCTAAAATACAAGATAATAAATTGGTTTGGACGCAAGGACAAAAAAATTCCTTGAATGAATCGATTGTGCGCCCTGTTTCCAATCCTTTTCAAGCGGAAGGTGGCATGCGCATGATGAAGGGAAATATTGGAAGAGCGGTAATGAAAACGTCTGCCGTTGCGCCAGATCAATTGGTAATTGAAGCTCCTGCAGTTGTTTTTGAGGAACAAGAAGATTTAATTATTGCTTTCAAAGAAGGAAAATTGGATAAAGATTTCATTGCTGTTTTACCCTTTCAAGGGCCGAAACAAAATGGAATGCCCGAACTCCACCAACTTACACCAACCTTGACCATCTTACAGAAACGCGGTTTTAAAGTTGGATTAATAACAGATGGAAGAATGTCTGGCGCTTCCGGAAAAGTTCCTGCATCTATTCACATCGTTCCGGAAGCACGAGACGGTGGTTTGATTGGGAAAATAGAAACCGGTGATCTTATTCGCATGAATGCAATCAATGGAACGCTCGAATGTCTCGATCAAAATGTCGAAAATAGAGTCGCTCGATCAAAAGACAACAGTGCGGTTTTTGGTTTGGGTAGAGAATTGTTTTTTAACATGCGCGCACTTGTATCCTCCAGCGAAGAAGGAGCAAGTTTTTTATAACTAGAAACATCTGAAATTATGCAAACAGCCGTTCAAAACAATATTGCTTCCATCTTGGCGAAAAACCCAATTATTCCTGTCGTTACCATCAATAAGTTGGAGGAAATTGACGGAATTGTGCACGCACTTTTGGAAAAAAATATCCATTGCATAGAAGTAACGCTCCGAACTGCTCTTGCGTTTGAAGCGATTCAAGTGATCAAGGAAAAATATGCTGAGGAATTGTCTGTAGGGGTTGGAACCGTTATTTCAAGTGCCCAAATTCAAAAAGCGAAGCAAATTGGTGTCGATTTTATCGTAAGTCCAGGAATTTCCAAGGAATTGGCGCAAGAACTCATGGATACCAAGATTCCATTTATTCCTGGTGTTGCAACGCCAAGCGATATTATTTTGGGATTGCAGATGGGTTGGAATTTTTTCAAATTTTTCCCTGCGAATTTATTTGGCGGATTACCAGCGTTAAAAACCTACCAACTGGTCTTTCCAAATGTTGTTTTTTGTCCTACAGGCGGAATTAATGAAACAACTTATCCAGACTATTTAGCATTGGAAAATGTTCAAAGTGTTGGTGGATCTTGGATGATTAAATAATCGACTCTTTTTTAAATTAAACATTTAATTTCGTTGCACAATAGTGACAATTCATTTTTAAAAGGAACAGTTAATTTCGTTGCACAATAGTGACAACTCATTGAATTAGTGCCTTCTAATTTCAATAATTCCATGAAATAAGTTAATTTTCGTAGTATGCGTTGGAAATTCATTTTTCGACGGATTAATGTACAATTAACCTACTTTTCATGAAAAACACCTTCAGAAGATTAATCGTTTTTGGCTTCATTATAAATGTGCTAGTTGTGCTTGCTCTTGGCTCCATCTATCTTTTTAGAATCGCAAAAGAAAGGCAGTTTAGATTCGATCAAGTATTGGATTGGTCGGCACTTTCTCTTTTCATTCTTTCGTTTATTTTACTAGCGGTAGTTTTTCAGCTAATCTTGTCACAAACCAATGCGCGCAATGTTTCAGAACAGCTTTTATTGGACAACAAAAAGTTGCTATTGTCTATCATTGACAACACCACTAATCCGATTTCCATTAAAAAAATAAACGGTGAGTATTTGCTTGTAAATAAGCAATTTGAACAGCTTTTCCATATTACAGCGCAAGAAGTAAAGGGTAAAACAGACCATGATTTTTTGGATAAAGAAATTGCTGATGCCTATAGAAATACGGATTTGGAAGTGGTGAAAGCCGGCAAGGAAATGAAATTTGAAGAAACTATTTCTCAGCCAGACGGCTTACATACGTATATTGCAGTGAAATTTCCTTTGTACGATATCACTGGTAGAATCTATGCAATTGGCGGAATATCGACGGATATTACAGAACGGAAAGACACGGAAAAGTCGTTGAAGGCAGGGGAAACATTTTTCAACATGTCGATGGATAGTTTGATTATTTCCACCAAAGATACATTTGTAAAAGTCAATCCGGCAACACTTAAAACCTTAGGTTATTTAGAAGCGGATTTAGTGAATAAAGGATTTATGTCCTTTATTCATCCAGAAGACCTTGAAAAGACAAAACAAGAAGTCGTTAAGTTAGAATCGGGAGCGGTTACGGTAAATTTTGAAAATCGATATTTATGCAAAGACGGGTCCTATAAATGGTTGAACTGGACTGCTTTTCCAGATAAAAATACAGGACTTTTATATTCTGTTGCACGAGATGTAACGAGCCAAAAAAACTACCAAGAATCGTTGCGTGCTGGCGATAATTTTTTCAATATGGCTTGGGAAATTCTCGTTATTTCCACCAAAGAAAAGTTTATAAAGGTTAATCCCGCATTGATTCGGGTGCTTGGCTATACGGAATCGGAGCTAATTTCCCGACCATTTATTTCGTTTGTTTTTCCAGGAGACGTAGAAGAAACTAAAAAAGAATTGGATGTAATCCACAACGGCACTACTTCTACTAATATTAAAAGCAGGTGGGTGTGTAAAAATCAGGAAATTAAATGGCTTTCTTGGACAACGACAATTGATCCGGCAACCAAACTTTTGTATATGGTGGCGCAGGATATTACAGAAAAGATAAGGCTGGAAAACGAACAGCAAGAAGCTGTAAATCAATTGTATGAAAACGAACAAAAACTCCGATTAATTCTTGAAAACATAAGCGATGGTGTAATTGTGGCCGACACAAATAAAAATGTTTTAATGGCAAACGATATGGCAAATACACTTTTTGGAGTGGAAGAAGACGAAAAAATGACGGCTGATTTTAGTAGCTACTATGAATTGTATTTACCA
>JBIKZR010000235.1:0-3902 GCA_044354635.1 Crocinitomicaceae bacterium
TGAGTTGAATTGTTAAAAGAAGAGATAGAGGTTGCTTTATAACCATTTATTTCATAATACAAATCTTTTTGTATCATGTCCTGATAACCATTATTATCAATATCAAAGAAATATGCGTGAGAACGATCCGGAGTATTTACTTCTGAAGTAAAAGATCCTGAACCATTGTTTCGGAAAACTTTGGTTTGATTTGCTGTAAAGCTAATGTCTACATCTGAGTCTCCATCATAGTCAAAAAATTCGATGTGGCCCATATACACATTACTAGACACTGATCCAATCGTAACAGGAGTATTTGAAATAGTACCTGCCGAATTTGATAACATGTAGAGGACTGAGGGATTTGAGCCGTTCGCAAAAAATAATTCAGGGTACCCATCATTATTTATATCCGCAGAATTAAATTTCTCGGACCAATTGGATCCAGAATAAATACTTGTGAATGCAGAAAACCCGGTGATGGAGCCTGTTGAGAGCTGTATTTGTCCATTAAAGTAAAGTACTGCAATATCAACAAAACCGTCCTTGTTGAAATCATTCAACGTCATTTTAATTTCACCTGCAGGCGTCAAAGTCATTGACGAAGTCGAAGATAATGTACCACTAGTATTAGTAAAAACTTGGATTTCATTATTTGTTGTTGAAACAATGGCATCTTGATCTCCATCCGAATCTATATCGTAAAACTTAATATTTTTTGGGGGCCCTACCGTATTCACATTTGTAAGCGTGTAATTTGCCGCATTTCCAGTTGCGTCATTTGTAAATACAGTGAATTTACTTCCACTCAAATCCATAGTTACAATGTCTAAATCACCATCATTGTCAATGTCAATCAATTCAATTTCCTGATGATCATAATTCCCTGGGACATATCCTATTGATTTTGATGCAGGTGTTGCAAAGTACTGAGCACTCCAATTTAAATTTAAACTTCCACCTGTATACTGTGATAAGTGGAAAGGAACGCTATTCGATGTGCGAGAATTTGTAACAACGTATAAGCCACTGTTAATCTCACACTTTGGAACTGTGACAACTAACTCTGTGTTTGTAGCACTGGAAACAATAGCCTTCGCTCCACCGAAATAAACAATATTATTAGCTGGGGTCGCGTCAAAATTTGATCCAGTAATTGTTACGGAGGAACCAATAGAGCCAATGAGCGTTGAAAGCGATGTTATCGTCGGCACCTGACCAAAAACACCTAGGCCTGTTACCAGAATCAATGCCAATACGCCTATAGTCTTCACAAATAAATTTGCTTTTTTCATTCGATTTTGTGTTAATTGACAAGCAGTGATTGAATTAGAGTTTAAAATCATTGCCTCTATATTTTTTTGATTATTGTACATGCTAGTGTAGTATAAATGAGAAGTTGATTCAAGCTCGGAAGAACTTAAAATAGATTTATTGAAAAATAATAGGAATTGTTTTTTACTCGAGAACAATAAATTAACTAATGTAGATTTGTTTAATGTACTTTTTTTCATAGTTTATAGTAATCCGTTCATTTTTTTGCCTTCCAAGCTTCTAAAAAAGAAGACAATTATTCCTTTAATCTAATACAATATGTTTAAATAATTAATCTAGTTTGCATAAACAAGTGCAAACAAGAAAAATATAAAATACTAATTATCAATATTTTAAATGGCCTGTTGCTTAAAATGAGCACTAACAAGTCATAATTCACCCTTTAAATCATTCGCAAAGATATGAACAAAATATGAAGTTGTCAACAATTCCGAGAAATTATTGAAAACTAACCTATTGAATCCAAGAAAGATTTAGACAAATACCGCATTCAACTAAAAGGAGCACTCTTTTAGTATTAATTTATATTTGTAGATGTAATCAATTTTTGGATTTAATAAATAATTCCGCACGGAAGAATAAATTATTCATAATTTAAAAAGTGTTTTTGTATTATTGTAAATCTATTCAATTTTCAAAATGTCAAAAATTCTTTTGTTTTCTCTTTTCACTAGTGCGCTTCTTATTGGGTGCACAAAAGAGGTGAAAATAGATATTGCTGGCTTCGAGGAACAATTAGTAGTAGAAGGTCGGATAGAAACGGATGGGTTTCCAATTGTACTGCTCTCCCGCTCACAGAATGTTTATGCCGCTACGAATATTGGAAGTTATCTTCAATCCTTTATTTCCGACGCAACGGTTTCTGTAAACAATGGGCAACAGACAATTCAGCTGGAACCAATCTCTATTACTCAATTGCCGCTTTCTTCACAAAAAACAGTGGCAGAAATGTTAAAACTGGAATTGTATGAAGTGGTTTTTCTACCAATTTTAGTCTACTCAACTGAAAACGCTACTCTAAAAGGAGAAGCCGGTAAAACCTATACCTTAGAAATAATGTACAAAGGAAAAACGTTTAATGGAGAAACCTCCATTTTAAATCCTGTTCCTTTAGATACTGTTTATTGGATGCCAAATTCCGAGAACATAGAATATGGCCTTTCCGTTGGGCGTTTGTCGGATCCAAAAAACGAATATAACGCTTACAAGTGGGAAGCAAAACGTATCAATATTCAAAGTAATGGAGAAGAATTAGATACTCTTTTCCGAAAGGGAGGAAGCGCCTATTTCGATGATAAATTTTTTAATGGTATTACCTTAGAATTTGAAGCTTCCAATCGACAGCGCAGAAAAGATCCAACTCACTTAGCGGAATATAAAAGGTATTACCGACTTGGAGACTCAGTCGTTGTTAAATTTTCACGAATTGATAAGCAAAGTTTTGACTTTTTTAATAAAATGGATGCACAATTAAATTCTGCCGGAAATCCATTTGCAACTCCGGTAAATGTTCCTTCTAATATTTCAGGTGGCGCACTTGGAATTTGGTGCGGAATTTCACCGTGGTACGATACACTTTATTGTATACCTTAATAAAAGGTTTTAATTTTCAATTTCATCTAGTGCTAAAACCCCAAAGGAATCGTTGCTCCAGGCCTTCATTATCTGACCTTTTCTTAGGGATAAAAACGTTGGGAACCCGCCTTTACTTATTTCTAAAAAACGTTTCGTTTCTTTGGCTTTTACAACGGGAATAGAGGGAACTATAATTTCGCTGTAATATTTTAGATCTTTATCGTCAGAAGAAAGAACCATAAATCGGATTTTTAGATCTGGATTTCTCTTCTTTAGTTTGTTTAATTTTTCAATCGACTCCAAACAATACATACATCCTGGGATTGCTACAACAACAAATTCGTCGTTTTTTAATTCTGCTAGATTTTCGGTTTTTGGTTTATAAGAGCGGTTCGAAAAATCACCCTCGTAAACTGGATGAAAAATAAAGTAAGCAGCGAAAAAAACGAAAGAAATAGGAAGCCTAACTAACAGTTTAAACCTTTTGTTTTTTTTACGGAAAAGCACTGCTGAAAGTAGTGCCCCAATTAGCAATGCTAGGATGTATGGCAATACCTTTGCCATTGTCCAAGACAAGCCAAAATCTAAAAATATATTTTCTAAACTATTCATATACAAAAAAAGGAAGCCAAAGCTTCCTTCTCCAATTTTATATTCGTATTAAATCGAACATTTAACACCTGCATCCACAATTTTGTATGTTGTTTCCGCGGAAGAACAAGAAGATTCAGCATCTTTCTTTTTTGCTTTCGTAATCGCAATATTTAAAGTTGCCCCATCCGAGAATTTGCATGCACATGTGTAATCTTTTTTGCAAGAAGCTAAAGCAAATACAGCCAAAGCACCTACTACAATAATTTTTTTCATAGTCGTTTAATAATTAAAGTGTCTCCCCTACTCGTTTGGCTTTTCAGTTACGCCCTGTTTTTTCTTTAGGTTGTCAGCTCAACTTTTTTAAGTTATCAAATTTAATTTTTTTTACACAACCAACAAAAAAATTATCGCAAAACATT
>JBIKZR010000236.1:0-3892 GCA_044354635.1 Crocinitomicaceae bacterium
GGTATTTTTCAATTTCCGCAGAAACTGTTCCAGAAGCCGCTCCCATAACGTAGGAACGAATCGTTGTATTTGGAATTCTATTTTTCCGTTCCAACGAGCCATTGCCATTCTCTACAGAAATCGCTGCAAATTCACTCAGGCGCACCTGTTTTCCATCGTTTGTGAGGAAAGTCATACTTCTTATATCGTCTACATTTTTCCGGTCGAATTTATCCACCATTACACGAATGTCATATTCTTGGCCTTTATCGTCAAATTGTGTATCGTCATTTCCAGTTAAAGCATTTTGGAGTTGCATACCAACAATTGCAATCGGTAAACCAAGTTGTCCCATTTTCTCTCGGTCAAGTTCAATTCGAACCTCAGGCGTTAAATCATCGGTTGAAATAGTCGGATCTTTTGCACCTTTAATTCCTAGAATCGCAGTTTTTAGTCGACGCGCTTCTTTCATCAGCAATTCGTTGTCTTCCGAGGATAAAAATATCTCAATTGGCGCTTCTTCTGATTCTACCATTCCAATATTGATCGCTTTCACTTCAATTCCAGGGTATTTATCCTCAATTTTCTGTCGAATGGCAGTCATGTACTGCATGGTTGGAATCTCTTTTTGTTTTTCTGGCAACATTTTCACGGTAAGTTCTGATCTGTTTTCCGCACCAAACGATGCTGCACCCATTCCAGAGCTTGGTCCTCCGACATTTGCAAAAACAATATCTACAACATCTTTTTGTCCAACAATCATCTGCTCAATTTCTAAGGTCGTAGCATTGTTTTCCTCAAAAGTTGTGCTTTTATCGTATTTCAATTTGATCATGAATTTTCCTTGATCTCCCTGCGCAACGAATTCCTGTCCCACAATTCCAAGTCCCATTGTTGCCATACTTCCAAAGAAAATAACCAGAACTGCAATTCCAGCAATTATTTTATGGCGTAATGACCAAGCGACTAATTTCACGTATTGATCGGTGAAAATGGTTACACGGCGTTCAAACCAAATTAAGAAAGCCTGAACAGGTTTCTTTGGATTCAATTGAACTTCTTTTGCAAAACGGGAAGCCAACCAAGGTGTCAAGGTGAAACAAACGAGCAGCGACATCAACGTTGAAACGACCACTACAGTAGAGAATTGCTCGAGAATATCAGAAATTGTTCCTTCAATAAATATTACAGGCGAGAATACCACGACATCCACCAAAGTAATTGCCAAAGCGGTAAATCCAATTTCATTTCTTCCATCCAAAGCCGCTTGTCGTCTATTTTTGCCCATTTGAAGGTGGCGGTAAATATTTTCTAGAACAACTATCGAGTCATCCACCAAAATACCAATCACCAATGACATTGCGAGTAAGGTCATTAAATTCAATGTAAACCCAAGCAGGTACATCGCAACAAAAGTCGAAATTAACGAAGCTGGAATTGCAATCAATACAATAAATGCATTTCTCAAACTGTGCAGAAACAGCATCATTACCGCTGCAACCAATAAAACGGCTAATTCAAGATCGTGTAATACCGCGTCAACCGATTCAATTGTTGGAATTGAAGTATCTGTTGCAACCGTAAACGTAACGCCCTCTTTGCTGTATTTCTTTTCAATTTCTTTAAATTTCTCTTTTGTGGCATTCGCCATATCCACTGCATTCGCATCGCTTTGTTTAGTGATACGCAAGCCAATTCCATTTACGCCATTGAGTCGAGATACCGTTATTTGATCTTCCGATCCATCTTGCACATCTGCAACATCGCGCAATCTAACCGTAGAAGTGCCGTTTGCTGAAACAATTAAATTTCGAAGATCTTCCTCCGTTTTAAATTTTCCCGCCAATCGAACGGTCATTTGTTCCATTTCGTTTTTCAGTTTTCCCGTAGGAAACTCTACGTTTGAGGAAGCAATTGCCTGGTTTATGCCACTTAAGGTTAATCCGTACAATTTCATTTTGTCCTTATCGACATTTACCCGAAATTCGCGTTTTTCTCCACCGATAACCAACACCGCTGCAACGCCTTTCGTTTGTTTTATTTGCGGTAGGATTTGATCGTCCATTAATTCCATGAAATCGCGCTCAGGAATGTTTTTTGCAATCGCACTTACTTGTAAAACGGGCGATGCATTTGGTTCAATCTTCGCGATAACCGGTGTTTGAGAGCCGTTAGGAAGTCTATTAAGAATGTTATTAATCTTGCGCTGCGCATCTTCCAACGATTTGTCGATATCTGCGGAAGCTTTAAATTCGAGAACTAAAACGGATGCGTTATCCAATGAAAAAGCGGTAACTTCCGAGATGTTTTCTAATCCGCTCAATGCATCTTCCATTGGTTTCGAAACCTGGCTTTCCACCGTTGCAGGCGATGCTCCAGGATAGGTTGTAGTAACCGTTAAAATCGGCGGCGAAAAGTCGGGAAGTAATTCGTAACTCAGCTGGTTATAGCTAATCAGACCACCTCCAATTAAAATCGTAAAGATTACGATAATAAACGAAGGGCGTTTTATAGATAATTCTGTTAATGTCATGGTCGTTGTTATTTCGTTTTAACGTTAGAATTGTTTTGTAAATTCACTTGACCTTTCACCACAATGCGATCTGATTTTGAAATACCACTTATTACTTCGATATATTCGCCATCCGAAGTTCCAGCGTTGAACGATGTTAAAATTGATTTGCCATTACGCACGACATATACTTGCGGGTTTTTAGTAGAACCAATTAATGCTTTTCGTGGAATCGAAAGTGCAGTAGTACTTTCTGAATTGGTTAATGAAGCCGAACCGTACATGCCAGCCATCAATTCACGGTTGGAATTGTTAATCGTGATTTGAACTTTGAAATTGTGCGATTTGTCTGCCTGCACGCTAATGTTAGTCACTTTTCCATCAAAGGAACGATCGCCATAGATATCTACTTTTATGGCAACCGGTTGGGAAAGTTTGAATTTTAAAATATCGCGCTCTGGAACACTTACCGTTAATTTCAGAGAGGAAATATCCGTGATTTCAAATAGGGGAGAACCAGCACCAATAACAGAACCAAGATCCACCATTTTTTTTGTGATTACGCCAGAGAAGGGTGCCGTAATATTGGTGCTACGAAGCTGTTTTTGGAGTTGCTTTTTCTGGTTTTCAGCAGTGCGAATTCCCAATTTTGTTTTTTCAATTTGAACGCCTGCAACCGCGTTTTCCTTCGCTAAATTGCTGTTTCGGGCATCGTCATTTTTTTGACTTTCTAAAGAAATTTCAGCATTGTCTAATTGCAACTGAAGCATTTCATCGTCTACTTTTGCTAAAATTTGACCTTGGGATACTTTGTCGCCTTCTTCAATTGTCAATTTTATAAGTTTTCCCTGTGCATCCGAACCAATTGTATTTTGACGAATCGGCTCAAACGTTCCCAAAAAGGAAAAAGCACTTGCAAATTCGTGCATACTTGGAGAAATAGCTTCCACCAGAATGGCAGCTTTCATATCGTGTATATATATTTTCTTATCAACTGCTTCCTTGTTGGAGACTAGTTTTAAAACAGTAATAACTACTAATACTGCTGCTGCGATTGTTATGGTAATTAAGCGTTTATTCATTTTTGTTTTTTTTATGGTAAATTTCAAATTTTAAAGTATCTATTACTTTATATTTCCGATGGATCTCAAGTATGTTAATTCTGCTTGACGCAGTTGAATATATGCTGCAACAACATTTGTTTGCGATTGCTGAAGATTATTGTCTGCAAGTATTAAATCATTCGAACTGATAGTTCCTTGCTCAAATTTCAGCTGTGTCTGTTTGTAAACACGATCGGATAAGCGCAATTGTTCTTGTGAAATTGCCAATGCTCCGGAACTTACTTCAATTTGTTTTTTAGCATTGTTTGTCTGCATTTCCAATTGCTGTGTAACCGTT
>JBIKZR010000237.1:0-3888 GCA_044354635.1 Crocinitomicaceae bacterium
CATTACTTCTGATAAAGGGCTTTATTTTATTAATCCAAAAGGAGAAGACACAAACAAAATGCCGCAGATTTGGACACAAGGAGAAACGGAATCAAGTTCTGTTTGGTTCCCAACTATTGATTCGCCAAATGCAAAAACAACCCAAGAAATTTTCATTACAGTAGAGGATAAATTCATGACGCTTTCCAATGGAAAACTAAGTGCTTCCAAAAAAAATCCAAATGGAACGCGAACGGATCACTGGAAACAAGATTTGCCGCATGCTCCATATTTATTTATGATGGGGATTGGCGAATTTAAAACAGTAAAAGATTCTTATACACGACCAGATGGCTCTAAAATGGAGGTAAATTATATTGTTGAGCCAGAATGGGAAAAATCAGCAAAAGCAATTTTCGGGGAAACGCCAAACATGATTCGCCATTTTTCTGAATTGCTTGGATACGAGTTTGCCTGGGACAAATACAGTCAGATTGTTGTGCGCGATTATGTTTCGGGAGCAATGGAAAATACCGGAGCAGTTGTATTTGGGGATTACGCCTATAAAACAGATCGCGAATTGTTAGATGGAAATGACCAATCTACGATTGCACATGAATTATTTCACCATTGGTTTGGGGATTTGGTAACCTGCGAATCTTGGTCTAACTTGTCCCTAAATGAATCGTTTGCAAATTATTCGCAATACCTCTGGGATGAACATAAATTTGGAATAGACGAGGCGGATTTTCAAGCTGAAGTAGAAGCAGACGGTTATTTCCAATCTTCCCAAGCACAAGGATACCACAACCTTATTTGGTTGGATTACGACGATAAGGAACAAATGTTTGATGGTCATTCCTACAACAAAGGCGGTAGAATATTACACATGCTGCGCAATTATTTGGGAGACGAAGCATTTTTTGAAGGAATAAAGAATTATTTGCAGACCAACAAATTCAAACCAGCTGAATTTCACCAATTGCGCATCGCATTTGAAGAAGTTAGCGGGGAAGATTTAAACTGGTTTTTTAACCAATGGTATTTGGGCTCCGGCCACCCACTGTTAGACGTTCAGCAAAAAATAAATGCGGAGAAAGGAACCGTTACCGTTTCTGTGAAACAAATTCAGAATTTGGAATTGTCCCCAATCTTTAAATTACCAGTGCAAATTGCAGTATTTGATGCCAATGGAAAGACCTTGCACAACGTGGTAGTGGACGATTTGGAAGATTCTTTCGATTTGCCTTTTGTCGGGGAAGTGAAAAGCGTTGTGTTTGATTACCAGCAAATGCTTTTATCCAAAATGCGCGAAACGAAACCTGCCGAACAATATATTTTTCAATACTACCAGGGAGAACGCTATAAAGCACGCAAAGACGGACTTGTATTCGGATCAAAAAGTAAAACCGAAGCGGGACAACAATTGATCATCGATGCGTTGAAAGATTCCTTTTGGAACTTGCGTATTCTAGCAATTGAAAAAGCAGCTAAACTTCAGCCGGAAAAAAAGCAAATTGGCTTGGATATAATCAAAGTTTTGGCTGTAACCGATGCTTCTTCCCAGGTGCGGGTAGCCGCGCTGAATTTCTTGGCAAACGCAATGGAAGGACAAGATTTAGAAGCAATTCTACTGGATCGACTGGAGAAAGACCAATCTTATTCTGTGATTTCAACCGCATTGAAGCACTTGGGTAAAAGTAATCCAGAAAAAGCTTTAGCAGCAGCGAAGAACCTCGAAGTAGAAAATTCGTCTAAAATGGTTACTGGAGTTGCGCAATTATATGGCGCTCATGGCGGCGAAGAGAAGTTCAACTACTTCGAAACAGTTTTAAAAAGTACCAATTTAAAAGGATTTGATCAATTGAGCGTGATGAATTCATTGACCTATTATATAACCCGTCAGAACACTGAAATGTTGGATAAAGCGTTTGATCTCTATGCTTATTTGAAGTTACAGGGCGACTTTTACACGCAAATGTTTTTACCCCAAAATATAACCTATTTAATGTCGATGTTTGATACGAAGATTGTAGAACTAACGGAAGAGATTGCTGCCCACGAAAAAAATAAAGATGCCTTGTATGCGGATCAAGCGCGCAAGAAAATCAAAGCATTTGAAGCATTAAAAATAAAATATGCAGTTTTGGAAGTAAAGGAATAAGTTAAAAAACAGCACATAAACGCACTATTCAAAGCCTTTCAGTTCTCTGAGAGGCTTTTTTTTAACCTTGGGTTTGATTAGTTTCTAAACATTTTTTCATTTTATTTTTTGTTTATATAAATATTCGATTTATATTTGATTAATAAATCGTCAAAAGATTGTTTAAATAATTAGCAAAATGAAACATTTAAAAGTAGGAGACAAGGCACCTGAATTTTCTGGAACGGATCAAAATGGCGCGACAATTAGCTTAAACGATTTCAAAGGAAAGAAATTGGCAATTTATTTTTATCCAAAAGACAATACGCCAGGATGCACTGTTCAAGCATGTAATATAAGAGACAATTATGCGCTCTTGCAGCAGAATGGCGTGCACATTGTTGGCGTAAGTGCGGATTCAATTAGTTCCCATCAAAAATTTCAAGATAAGTTTGCTTTACCATTTCCCTTGATTGCGGATGAGAACAAATCTGTAATTGAAGCATTTGGCGTTTGGGGAAATAAAAAATTCATGGGAAAAGAATACGATGGCATTCATCGAACTACCTTTTTAATTGATGAGAACCAACACATCGTTGGAATCATTGAAAAGCCAAAAACAAAGGAACACGCAGAAGAAATTTTAGAAATTTTTAAATAATCACCTAGAACGTAAATAGCTTACGACCTTCTGATGCTATTTTTGCATCAGTTAAATTAATAACCTCTAACTTTTATGTACGAGTAAAAGGAAGAACAAACAACAAACGATATGGCAGTTAAAGAAGTAAATGCAGAAAAATTAAAAGCGCTCCAATTGACACTAGAGAAATTAGACAAAGCGTATGGCAAAGGTGCCGTTATGAAATTAGGTGATGCGCCAGTAGAAAAAGTGGAAGTAATTCCTTCTGGTTCTATTACCTTGGATTTGGCTCTAGGAATAAATGGCTATCCAAAAGGTCGTGTGGTAGAAATATATGGTCCTGAGTCATCGGGTAAAACTACCTTGGCGATTCATGCAATCGCAGAAGTGCAAAAACAAGGAGGAATTGCTGCATTTATTGATGCGGAACATGCTTTCGATCCATCGTACGCACAAAAATTGGGCGTTGATATTAAGAATTTGTTGATTTCTCAACCCGACAACGGGGAACAAGCATTGGAAATTGCGGATAATTTAATTCGTTCCGGTGCAATTGATTTAATCGTTGTGGATTCTGTAGCAGCGCTTACGCCAAAAGCAGAAATCGAAGGAGAAATGGGCGATTCTCAAATGGGTTTACAGGCACGTTTGATGTCGAAAGCATTGCGAAAACTTACTGGATCTATTAATAAGGCTGGATGTTGCTGTATTTTCATTAACCAATTGCGGGAGAAAATTGGCGTTATGTTCGGTAACCCAGAAACTACAACGGGTGGAAATGCCTTAAAATTTTATTCCTCTATTCGTATCGATATTCGACGCGCTGCTCAAATTAAAGACGGGGAAGAAATCATGGGTAACCGCGTGAAAGTGAAAGTGGTGAAAAATAAAGTTGCGCCGCCATTCCGAAAAGCAGAATTTGACATCATGTATGGAGAAGGAATCTCTAAAGTAGGTGAAATTGTGGATCTTGGTGTGGATTTGAATATATTGAAGAAAAGTGGCTCTTGGTTCTCTTATGGGGAAACTCGCCTAGGACAAGGACGCGATTCTGTAAAAGCATTAATCAAGGATAATCCGGAGTTAATGGAAGAATTAGAATTAAAAATTAAAGACGCTCTTG
>JBIKZR010000238.1:0-3887 GCA_044354635.1 Crocinitomicaceae bacterium
TTGATTGTTCCTTTTTTGGTAAAGGAAAGATACCATACTACTTTATTGTTGGCGGAATAAAACAATTTATTTTCCAGTTTCTCCTTTTCCATAAAATTAGCAACGGAAAACATATTTCCAGATAAGTCATACGTTCTAACTTGGTCTTTATGCCATTTCCCCGAAAGGGATTTGAATCTTCCACTTTGGAAATAAGTCCACTCACCCACTTTGCATCCTTTCAGGTTCAGACCATAGAAACGGGTTACATTCCACGGTAAATTATGGTAATAGTAATAATTCGCCATTCCATTGAGAGTATCGTTGCTATATTTTTCAACTGAAATAATTCTACCTTGCTGGTCGCGTTTGATCCATTCTCCGTTTTTTATTCCATTCGTGTAATCTTCGCCAATTTCAAAAGGTGTTCTATTCAAATCGTAGACAACCCACGCATAATGCTTGTTCTGAAAAGTGGTGTCTTTTGCGCGATCACGGTAAAGGATATAGTTGCTTGGCACAGCTTCTTTATAGCCAATCTTATGCTGTAAATACGCGAAATTAGCGGGTTTTATGCGTTGGTTTATAGTGTCCTTGTTTGCTGGAAAAGCAGAAAAATTTCCCTGTGTGATTTCCACCTCTCCGACTTGCTCTAAAACGAAATTCTTAAATGTGCATTTTCTGGTAAACAAATACTTAGGTGTAAGGGTATCTTCGTAAAATTGCCGATCACTCCATGGAAAGAATATCCGTTTTGATTCAATTTTGAGGTGCTCCAAATTCGTTCCAGTGAATTGAAAATGGTGCGTATTTACATCAGACCCTAAGGTTAGGTTTTTGGAATCTAAACCCATCTGTCCATACTTAAATCCAATTGCTTCGTGCGTTTCAGAATAAAAAAAGAGATTGCTGCATTCGCTTAAAAGTGGGTGAACTAAAAAGTTTTCTGAAAGCGCTTGGTAAATATAGTAGCTATCGTAGTTGACCTCAAAATCCACCAATCGAAAGTCGGGATAACCGTCAAAATTAAAGTCAAACACATCCATTTTGTCGATCATTCGAGGGGAACTAAGCTTTCCGTCTATGCGTTGATTGTGCAGGATTTTACCATTTTTATCGTAAACAATCATGGTTTTACAGATGCAACCTTCGCATTCTGGACATGCACTCGGTAAGTGATTCAATTCAAAGCGAAAACCATTGCTTTCTTTTACCTCGATCGTTGAAAGGGAGATAGCAGTTTCGGCTGTCTCTTGAGAAAACACAAGTTGCATTCCAGTACTGAGGATCAAAACGATTAAATAAAAGTAGGCAGAAACTGTTTTTTTCATGCGTTAACAATTATGTAAGGGTATTCATTCGTTTCCCGAAGTAATTTACCATTTTTACCATAGAATTTCCAATAGCATTCTTCGCCTTTTAGGTCGTAAAAAGCTTCAAAGTACTTTGTGCCATTCTTATGCAAGGTGGACCTTGAAATTAATCTCCCCGTTAAATCATACAGGAGTATACCTTGTTTTTTCCAAAAACGCCATGGTTGATTCCGATTCGCTTTTATTTCGTACATCCACTCTCCTACTTTGTTTCCATTTAAAATTAAACCGGAAAATTTAGTTGCGATTGGATCGTTCAGGTATTCGAAATATGTTGCACAACCTGAAAGGGTATCGTTTGTATACGTAACTATTTGATAAATTCTACCACTTTGATCGCGGTAAATCCACGTACCGTTTTTTACGCCGTTACGGTAATCTTGACCAATTTCATATGGATTTTTGTTTAAATCGTATTGCACCCAATTGTACTGTACGTTGTGGATGATGGTATCGGATTTTTTTTGCGCAAACATGCTTAAAACAATTAAGTTTACCAGCATACACGTTGCTAATTTCCGCATTCTAAACCCTACTTTCTGCATCCAATCGGAATATCCAAATTAGTTATTCCAAATTAAAAACCTGTGGCGGTTTCCTTCTGTATCCGCTAGAATATAGTTTCCCGGTGCGACGTCTAACTGCACCAAATTTTCGCCTGGCAAAAGATTTTTCGAAACGACCAGTTGTCCTGTCGTGCTGTAGATTTTAACTTCTGTTTCTTTCACTATCGAAATATGCAGTACATCGTTCACATTAAAAACATCCCAGCTTGCATGGTTTTCCGCCACTCCTGCCGACTCTTCCAAAACAATCTTGGTGATTAAATCTAAGATAGTTGTGCAGGAATCGTCGTAAATTGCATAGTTCACCAAACCTCTTGTAATGTCGTCGTAACCATCGTATATTCCATTTTCAATGGTAGTGGAATCGGACGAACAAAAACAATTCGCATTTACTTGAAAGTTTTTATCCGTTGAATTCTCCAGGTTGTACAGCACATTGTTGCAGATTTGGTTATTCGCAATTTGTGCCGTTGTTGGATTGAAACCACGAACTTGTACGCCAATGTTATTTAAGTTTATGGTATTGTTCGTCAAAACTGAATTTTCGCCAAGTTTTATGGCAATGTTGTTGTTTGAGAATTGCGAATTTGAAATCACCGAAGAACCATTTTCATCAATTCCAACATCATTTCCTTCAAAGATACAATTTGAGATTTGTAAATTTGACGTTTCAACAAATCCAAATGCATTGTTTATGAAGCTGCAGTTTTGGACACTCCCAGGACAACCGATTATATTATTGGTGTTTCCAGTAAATACACAATTGTTTAAATTGATATAATTAGACCAAGTTACGGAACAAAAATTCTGTATGAATTGACAATTAGTTGCTGCCATTGATCCATAGGATATTTGTGCAGCTTGACCAACCCCATTTTTCTCGAAAACACAATTGGTATAATTCATATTGGCGTTGAATTGCAGTGCATAACTGTTATTCTTAAACCGAGAATTTGTAAATGCGTACGTTACTCCAGGTTCAACAATATCATTGTAAATTCCATACCATGAATTATGTAATTCGATACGATCCAATTGACAGGTTCCACCTTGGCTTCCTCTAATACTTATACCTTGCCAGTTATAAAAACCATCCGTTGTGTCGGTACTTGTAAATTTTATTTTGTTGGAATCGGTACCCAATGCGATTAATGTGCCTCTGATTTCTAAATAAATAAAATTTCCAGTGTTAAAGGTATTATCGGCTGTAAAGATTATTTCGCAACCGGGTTCGATCGTTAGTGTTCTGTTAGGAAAAACTACAATGGATCCCGTAACGGTATACGGACTGCCAGCTAAGGTCCAGGTTGTGTTTTGGTAAATTCCGCCAGAAACGGAAGTTTGTGAGAAGAGTAAACCTGCATAAAAAAGAAAAAAGAATGCTATTATCGGTTTCATAATTTGATTATTTTTTGAGAAGAGCTGGTAGTAGAATCAGCAAAAAACCGCACAAAATAAATGCCGGAAGGAAGGTTATTCAGGTCAAAGGTATTTATGGCACTCGCATAAATCGTAAAATCATTTCCGAGCAGAGATTCTAAATAAATTACAGGTATTTCCACATTGTTTTTAACGACTAAATATTCTGCAACTGGGTTATTGAAGGAAAGATTTTCTGCAAGATTTTCCGCAAGGTCACTGGTTTGATCTTGAAATTTTCGAACCGTTCCTAATACAGATGTGCACGTTGTGTCATAGAGCGAATAGTTGATCAATCCTTTGGTTATATCATCGTAACCATCGAACAAATATTCCTCAATTGCAGCAGAATCGAGCCCGCAAAAACAATTGCTAAGGAGGGAATAATTCATGTTCGTGTTGTTATTCACATTGAAAATGGTGTTGCTGCAGATTTCATTGTTGTAGATCAATGGACTGTCTTGCGCGGTTGAAACGTTTGAAATGAGTAATCCACCAATATTGTTATTAATTTGATTGTCGTGAATATCGGCATTAACGGTTGCATCCA
>JBIKZR010000020.1:0-11951 GCA_044354635.1 Crocinitomicaceae bacterium
CCACTGCTTTCACATCGTGGTTAGTTACTTTCTCGGTGTTTTTTATCCAATTTGCATTCTCCTCTGAAAAGTTCGTGCAAAGTTCACGCAAAGCGCTATATTTTTCCTTCGGAAATTCCTTCAATGGTTCAATTCCAGATTCAACCAAAGCGATGAAATATTCCACCTCTACGATTACCCGGTATTTTATCAATCCAAATTCGGAAAAATAAGGTTGTAATTCTTTTGTTTTGGATTGGTATCGACCATCAATCGGCGAAATTGCCGTTAGACTATTAAAATTCATTTGATTCAACTTTAGGTGTTTTTATATCCTTCGTCTTTCTAAACAGAAGGGCAAATATAGGAAATATCCAAGGAATTAGCGCTAAATTGAGAACAATCCTTTGCTGCATTCGGAAATTTGAGTGGTAAAAATTAAGGGGAGGAATGTTCAAAATACGTTTTCAAAATTCAACCAAAAACAAAAGTTTAGTTTGTTCCAACGAATTAAAATAAGGATTATTAGTTTGTTTTTCTGTCATTTATACCCTAGGATATGTTCAGTAGAAAATTCAGCGCTTAAAATTACAAACACCGATAGAATGATAAAAGGATCGAGAATTGTGCGTTCAAATTTTCAGAAAAGGTAAAAATTGCTTTCATTTGTAGAAGCATGTAATTAATCCACATAAAATTATGAAAAATAACTTCTACAAAACACTTCTATTCGTTGCATTTTTAGTTTTCTCCTGCAGTTCTGTTGTCGCAAAAGGAAATGTAGCTCCTCCAGACTCAGTAACGCATATCATAGATAAATCTGCAGCACTATTATTAATGGACAAGGCAAAAACACTTTATAACGAAGGAAAAGTAAGAGATGCGCTAATTATTTTCCGTCAGGCAACCGTAAAAGACCCGTTCAATTGGAAAGCACCATTTTGGGTTGCTCAATGTCACTATTCCATGAATAATTATGGATTAGCATTGAAATATGCGCAAGAAGCAGTGGAAATCGAAAAATCAGAAATTGACAAAGATTTACATGAACTACTTGGTCGCTCCTACCACCGTGTCGGAGATTTGGACTCTGCAATAATCAATTATTCACGCGCAATTTCAAAATTATCAGCAAGTGAGGTAAAGGCGTTAAATCTTGAAGTTCATTTGGCGGAATGTAAATTTGCCAAAGAGCAACACATGGGAAATGCCAAATCAAAGCGAGTTGCAATTTCATCTATTAATTCTGGATACAACGATTATTCCCCTATTTTGATTGAAAACGGGAAAACACTTTACTTTACTTCCAGAAGAAACGACACAAAAGGAGGAAGCATGAATCCGGATGACCAGGAGTTTTTTGAAGATACCTATCGTGCAGTTTGGAATGCTGAAATCAATAATTGGGATAGTATTTCGAACGATTTAGGAAGAATAAATACAGAAGGGTTTGATGCAATCAACTACATTTCAAAAGATGGAAAAAGTGGTTTAATGACGGTTAATACGACAGCTACAGAAATGAAAAACACGACGAAAGGGTCGGACTTATTCACGATTGAAATGTCCAATAAAGGAAAGTGGTCGACGCCAAAACGAATAAATGCGAAGACGATTAACACAAGCTTTTTCGAAGGATCCGCAACCATGACTAGTGATATGAATACACTGTATTTTGTTTCGGATAGAAAAGGAGAAAAAAGCTCTACGGATATTTACGTTTCACAAAAAGTAGGTAAAAATTGGGGTGAAGCAGCACCACTTCCATTTACAATCAATACAAATGGAAGAGAAACAACACCATTTATTAGCGGAGACGGCCGTTTTTTATTTTTCAGTTCAGATGGCCATTTGGGAATGGGAGGATTGGACATTTATGTAGTGGAAAATTTAGGATCAACTTGGGGCGAACCAATTAATCTCGGAATAATAGTAAACACGGTAAATAACGATACACATTTTCAATATTACCCAGAATTACAGAAGGCAGTAATGTCAAGCTTTGAGATAATTGGTCAAAAAGCGAGTATGGATATTTTTAATGTCGACATGACTGATTTTAGTTATCCAAAAGGGAAATAAATTGAAGTTGTCGGAAAGTCAAAAAAACAACAGCACGAAAGAAAAAAAGCGTGCAATCAACTAACCGATATGTATTATTATCGGTTAGTTATTTTCTAATTCAACAGTAATAGCTTCTTTTTCTCTTCCTAGCAAAAGCAAATCATAGAGCACTTTAAACCAAATCAGAATACAAGGAAAAACCTTCAACTGAAAGGGCTCTATAAATTCATTTCGCACAACTTTAGGAAAAAGATCGGTAGGAGAAATAGTAGTGAAAATGAAAGCCATCACAAATAAAACCAAATTTAACGGCGACTTATTTCCAGAAAAAAACCAAATTGCTGCACCAGAGAAGGCGATGATAAAAGTTGGTGATTCCGCTTTATGGTTAAAAATAACCGTCCAAAGTAAAATTGAAACTAGCATCAATAATCGGAAATGAGGATTGGCGTATTGTTTAAATCTGACAAGCGGAACTAAAAATAAAAGTACGCCAATACCAACAACAAACAACTTGTTTCCAGCCCATCCAAACCAAGCATTAAGCCAACCCATTGCAGACAAACCATAAGAAGCCGAGTGGTCATTTGAAAGCATATTTCCCCAACTTTTAAACAAAAAAGTATATTGGTGAATATCTACAAATAAAAGCGGGAGAAGAAATAAAACTACAGCCCAAAAAAGACTGTGTAAAATGAATTTTATTTTTTGAGGATAGAACAAAAACAGTGCAAAACCAACTAATCCAAACAATTTGATGTAAACCGAAAAAACAAGTAATAACGTAGCCCAAAAGATGTGTTTTCGCTCCAACAAACCGAAAGCGAGTAGTAACAAACCTGCCATTAGGCCGTTGGATTGTGAATTCTGCAAGGAAGTAAGCATCTCAAAAATGCTCAATAAAAGAATTAAACCTTTTTGTTTTTCCGTGATTTTGGGCAAATAATAAATCCCAAGAACAACAATTAAACAATTCAATAGGTTCCAAAGCGTAAGGCCGATTGAATCGGGAAAAACTGCAAAAACGCCAAAGAATACGGAAAATGTTGGGCTGTATTTATACAAATCCCACTGTTCCTCAGGAAATAAAATGTAAAGATCTTCCTGGTTTTTCAGATGGTGAAACGAACGCTCAAAAATGGTGTAATTATTATAGCGGTTATATTCCCTTCCGCCTTCTTCCCATGTTTTTTTAGGCTGCGTTAGCGATTGTAAACTTGCAACCAAGGCAAACAAAAACAGTATACTTACCACTGTTTTTCTATTCCATAAAAAACGCCATTTCGATTCTACTGCCATTTGTTTTTATTTACCAAAGCGTAAATCTACAAAAAAATGAAAGTGTTAAAGCCAGACAGAAGATGAAGCCAAAATATTGTTTTACTTTTGTGGCATGTTGAAACGGTATTTCTTTGAAATTTCCTATAAAGGAACGGCATTTTTCGGGTGGCAGCGTCAGCCAAACCAAATATCTGTGCAAGAAGAAATCGAACAAGCATTATCTAAAATCCATTCCAACCAAAGCATTTCGATTGTCGGTTGCGGCAGAACGGATAGTGGCGTTCATGCGCAGCACTATTTTTTTCACGTCGATTTACTTGAAATTCCTGAAATAGCGCAGTTTTTATTTAAACTAAATCGAATGCTGCCAAGTTCAATTGTTGTGCACGCAATTGAGGCAGTTGAAAGCGACAAGCATGCACGATTTGATGCTAAAAAACGCACCTATCGTTATTTTTTACACGCCAAAAAAAATGCATTTACAACCGAAACGAGTTTGTATTTTCCTGGTGATTTAAATGTATCGAAAATGAATGAGGCTGCTAGTTACCTCATCGGAACGCAAGATTTTACCTCCTTTTCGAAACTTCACACAGATGTAAAAACAAATATTTGTACTGTTTATACAGCTAAATGGGTGGAAGATAAAGAAGGGATTTATTTCGAGATTTCTGCCGATCGTTTTTTACGAAATATGGTGCGCGCAATTGTTGGAACATTGATGGATATTGGCACTGGAAAACTTACACCGGCGGATTTAAAAAGCATTTCAGCATCCAAAAATCGCCAAAAAGCATCTTTATCTGTTCCGGCTCACGGATTGTTTTTGTGGAAAATTGAATATTAAATATTAAATCAGGCTTTGGTTTTTCGTTCTTATTACATCTTCGTCAAATGAGAAAGAGAGTTAAAAAAAACATAGAATAACCCAAGCAATATTTCGAGATTACTAATCTACCACCAAAATATAATTGTGTTTCTTGCCTTTTCCAAGTAGCACATATTTCCCGTTAATCAGATGTTCTTTTTGAATTATAAAGTCTTCCCCGATTTTTTCCTTGTTGACAGATATCGCATTTGCTTTCAATTCTCTTCGGGCTTCACCATTGGAGGCAAGAAAGCCTGTTTTTGCAGAAAGTGCCTCTACAATTGAGATTCCATCTCCGAAAATTGCACTGGAAATATGCTCTTGCTGAACGCCTTCAAAAATGGTGAAAAAATCTTTTTCAGATAGCGCTTTTAAATCTTCTGCAGTTGATTTTCCAAATAAAATAGCTGATGCAGCAATTGCTACAACTAGCGCATCTTCGCCATGCACGCGTTTGGTAATATCTTCTGCAATCGCCTTTTGTAAAATGCGTAAATGCGGCATTTCATTGTGCTCTACTTCTATTGAGGCAATCTCTTCCTTCGATTTCAACGTAAAAATCCGAACATAATTTGCGGAATCTGCATCACTAGAGTTAAGCCAAAACTGATAAAATTCATAAGGTGATGTCTTTTCTGGATCGAGCCATACGCTTCCACCTTCTGTTTTCCCGAATTTTGTTCCGTCCGCTTTTTTAATTAGCGGCGTTGTCACAGCGTACGCCTCATTGCCAGATTTGCGGCGAATCAATTCCGTTCCAGTAACAATATTTCCCCATTGGTCGGAACCGCCCAATTGAACGATGCAGTTTTTATATTTGTTCAAATGGTAATAATCATACCCTTGCACCAATTGATAGGAAAATTCTGTAAATGACATACCTGTTTCCAGTCTGGATTTAACAGAATCTTTGGACAACATATAATTCACTGAAATGTGTTTACCAACATCTCGAATAAAATCCAGGAAACTCATGTCCTTGAACCAATCGTAATTATTGACCATTTCAGCAGAATTCTCAGCACTTGAGAAATCCAGGAATTTCTCCAATTGACCTTTTACGCATGCCACGTTGTGATTAAGCGTTTCCGCATCCAGCAAATTTCGTTCTTTTGACTTTCCGGAAGGATCGCCAACCATTCCAGTTGCGCCACCAACCAAAGCAAAAGGTTTGTGTCCTGCACGTTGAAAATGCACAAGTGTCATAATTTGAACCAAGTGTCCAACGTGCAAAGAATCCGCAGTTGGATCAAAGCCAATATAGCCGCACGAAACTTTTTTATTCAATGCTTCTTCTGTTCCAGGCATGATGTCGTGCACCATTCCCCTCCATGTTAATTCTGCTATAAAATTTGTTGGCATGCTTATTTCGTTAATTCTTTAAATACTTCTTCGAGTGTTTTTTCCTCTGTTTTAAGCGTCAATACCAATAAATTATTCTGTTGGGCGTATTGTGCGATAACTTTTCTAAGATCTACATCGTCTGTTGTCTCCAACAACCAACCGTTCATCACTTTTTCAACTTTTCGAACATGGTTGATTTTAGCCAATGAAGCTTTTGAAACTGTTCCTTCAAATTCAGCATAAACCGTTTGGTGCGATTGGTCGGATTGCAATTCAGAAGCAGTATTATCTGCAACTATTTGACCTTTATTAATAATCAAAACTCGGTCGCAAATTGCTTCAACTTCGCGCATGATATGCGTTGAAAGAATTACCGTTTTTGATTTTCCTATTTTCTTGATTAATTCTCTAATTTCCACCAATTGATTTGGGTCTAATCCCGAAGTTGGTTCATCTAAAATCAATACTTCTGGATCGTGTATAATTGCTGCTGCCAAACCGACCCGCTGGCGATAACCTTTGGAAAGTGCGCTTAATTTTTTGTTTTGCTCCACATCCAAACCAACCGCTTTGATCATTTCATTTACGCGTTCTTTTACGTTTTTTATATGGTAGATTTTACCCACAAATTCCAAGTATTCTTTTACGTACATGTCCAAATACAATGGATTGTGTTCTGGTAAATAACCAATTAATTGGCGCGTATTCAATGAATCAACATCCACTGGCAAACCACAAATTTTTACTTCTCCAGAAGAAGCTGAAATAAAGCCCGTTAGAATTTTCATCGTGGTAGACTTTCCAGCGCCATTTGGGCCTAAAAAACCAACGATCTCGCCCTTTGAAACCGTGAAGGAAACATCCTTTACAGCCGCTTGATCTCCATAATATTTGAATAGGTTTTTTACTTCTATTGACATGCTTTCCAATTTGAATTGCGAAGATAGCGCAAATAATTTTGAAATTGGAAATCCTGAATTGTAAAAAGTCAACAACTTCCATGTTCTCAAATAGTGATATTTCGCAATTAGCAAGTATCTTTGCAGTAATGTCAATAAGAGGAAACGTATTAAAATCAACCGGTAAATGGTACATCATTGAACTGGAAGATGGTTCGGTTGTGAATTCTAGGATTCGCGGAAGAATTCGTCTGGATGGCTTACGCACTACCAATCCTATTGCGGTTGGAGACGTTGTTGTATTGGATGAAAAACCAGACGAAGAAGGTAATTACGTGATATCGGATTTTGAGGAACGGAAGAATTATATCGTGCGGAAATCGACCAACTTAAGCAAGCAAATGCAGATTCTTGCTGCAAATGTAGACCGAGCCTATTTATTAGTGACAACAAATTCTCCAGTAACGCATCTAGCATTTATTGATCGGTTTTTGGTAGCTGCTGAATCCTTTAGAATCCCAACAACATTACTATTCAATAAAATTGACCAATACACGGAAGACGAATTGTTTTACATCGATGCATTGGTAGATTTATACGAATCAATTGGATATCCTTGCTTTAAAATTTCAGCGGAAAACAAAACGAATATCGACTTTCTTCGGGAAGAAATTAAGGATAAAAAAGTAATGATTTCCGGACACAGTGGCGTTGGGAAAAGCACGCTGGTAAATGCCTTGGATGCTTCACTTGATTTGCGAACCGGCGAGATTTCACAAGCCCATTTGCAGGGAATGCACACTACAACATTTGCAGAAATGCATAAATTAGCTTCTGGCGGATACATCATTGATACGCCCGGAATTCGTGCGTTTGGAATCGTAGATTTGAAGAAGGAATTTATTTCGCACTATTTTCCGGAGATGCGGGCATTGATTGGCGCATGCAAATTTCACAATTGTCAGCATTTAAACGAACCAAAATGCGCGGTTAAGGAAGCTATTGAACATGGGGAAATCTCCGAAAGTCGCTATGCATCTTACTACCAATTGATGACAGAAGATGAAAACGAAACGTACCGCAAAAACACCCACGCGTGAGAGTTTTACTGCAACGAGTGAGCGAAGCGGCGGTGCAAATTGAAGGAGAAATCGTTGGCGAAATTGAACAGGGAATATTAATTCTGGTTGGTATTGAGCAAGAAGATAGCAACAAAGATGCAGATTGGCTGGTTCAGAAAATCGTACCTCTCCGCATTTTTAGCGATGAAGATGAAAAAATGAACTTATCTACAGCAGATATTGGTGGCAGATTTTTGGTTGTGAGTCAGTTTACACTTCACGCATCCACGAAAAAGGGAAATCGACCGAGTTATATTAAAGCTGCTCGGCCAGAACAAGCGATTCCGTTATACACCTATTTCGTGTCTGAATTAGGCGCATTTTCGAAAACGAAAGTTGAAACTGGGAAATTTGGTGCAGATATGAAAGTTCGCTTAATCAATGATGGTCCGGTGACCATTTGGATGGATTCGAAAAATAAAGAGTAAAATAAAAAGCCATGACACTAAAAGAAGCACAGAAAGTAGTAGACGATTGGATCAAAGAATATGGCGTTCGCTACTTTGATGAATTGACAAATACCGCAATGTTAATGGAAGAAGTTGGCGAAGTTGCCCGCATTATGGCACGACGATACGGTGAGCAAAGTGAAAAGGAATCAGACAAAAATAAAGACTTGGGAGATGAATTGGCAGATGTTTTGTTCATTCTTATTTGTCTGGCAAATCAAACCGGTATTGATTTAGAAGAGGCAGTTCGCAAAAATCTTGACAAAAAAACGCAACGGGATCATTCGCGGCATAAAAACAACGAAAAATTAAACTAATGGGATTATCCAAAATACGAGAAGAATTACACGAAATCTTGCCAGACAAAGGCATTACAGAGCTGAATTCTTTTCAAACTGAAATCATTGATGCACTAAAATCGGGTAAAAACATTTTAGCGGAAGGCCCACTTGGTTCTGGAAAAACAAAAGCGATTCTACTGTGTCTTCTTCAAAAAATCACGGAACCAACGGAAGGTTCACCACGTGCAATTGTGGTGTGTAAAACAAGCCAAGAAGCGTATGATTTGCATGCTGAACTGGAAAAAATTTGCAGAATTCTGGATATCACTGTTGATTTGGCGCATGACCGTGGGAAAATGCTGCAGCAGCGCAACGATATTTTCGATGGAACGGAAATCATTATCGCAAATCCAAAACGACTATACGAATTATACATTCAAAATGGTTTCAATGTTAGTCAGTTAAAACTTTTTATTCTTGATGATGCCATCGAACATTTTAAAGATGGTTACAAAATGCAATTGTCTCGCATCGTGGAGAGTTTGCCGAAATGCCAGCATCTTTATTTTTCCAACACCTTCAACGACAAGCGAATTGAAGAATTTTTGGAAGAGTTTATTCCGATGACACATAAAATAAAAGCCTAACTAAACATACTTTCAACTCATCTGTTTTACTAAAAAACCCAACCAATTGAGTAGAGAAAAATTAGCGGAATTACGTCCAGAAATACCTTCTGCATTGCTAGATAACACAAAATCCATTGAGCATTTTCAAAATGAAGTGCTGCGTCCAATTATTAAGTTTCAACACGATTTTATTGTTGCTTATTTTGAGCAGAATACTACTTTTCAGTCGCTTCGAAAAGAAAATAAAACGCTTGGAGATTTTTTAGTGAAGGTGCAAGCATTTATTGGGAATCAGCCAAACATTAAACACCAGCTTATCGGTTCAATCATTGGAATGCTTACACATTCAGAATTAGAAACTTACTGGAGCGATTCAACAGCGCATAACAAACGCATTCACCAAATGATTTGTCAGCGCGTTGCAGACACTTTTTTTGCTGATTAAAAATCAATATTACAACTAATTCAGAAAGATTCTTTCAGTTTATCAGCAACAATTTTATCGATTGGAAAGTTAAAATTAGCTGCTGAAATTTCAGATAAACATATCCAACGGTGCTTCTCTCCATCTTCCGTTAAAGGAATTGTATGTTTGTCTGTTTCAATGGAGCGCCAATCGTTAAAGTGCACAAAATAATAGAACGAGAATAATTGCTGCTTGGGATTGAACGCTGAAACTTGATTGAAATCATTGAAATATAGCAATTCTCCCACCTCTACTTCTATCTGTAGTTCTTCCTTAAATTCGCGCGCCAAAGTAGTTTTAAAACCTTCACCAAATTCCATTCCGCCACCTGGAAATTTCGTAAATGCCTTTCCGAAGCGGTGTTCGTCCGAGATTAACACCTCCTGTTTTTCATTAATTAAAATTCCGTAAACACGAATAGTAAACATGCGTAAAAAAATGGATGGATTAAATAAGTTGGAAAAGAATTATTTCGCTAAAATAGTGTGAATATCAGGTCTAAAATACAATTCCGATTTCATCACTTTTCCATCTTCACGGTAAATTGGTTTTCCGTCAGCATCTAATTTACTCATGTTTGAACGCTGGATTTCCTGAAAAACTTCTGCAATTTTGTGTTGCAAACCATGCTTTAGAATTGTTCCGCATAAAATATACAATTGATCGCCTAAAGCATCTGCAATTTCAACAATATCGCCGTTTTTTGCAGCTTCCAAATACTCTTCATTTTCCTCTTGCATCAAGCGAAAACGCAACTCCATTTCTGCTTCTGTCAGTTCAACTGTTGGTGTATAATTGTTCGCAATTCCAAAGGCTGTATGGAATTCCTCAACGGCAGCAATCGTTTCTTTTAACGTCATAGTATTTTTTTTTAAAGATAGTAAATCCTGAATTTATCGTTCCGTTTTGACGCAGAACTTAAAAACGAATTTTTACAGCATGGATAAACTGTTTAAATCGTCCCAGAAACTTGGGTAACTTTTCGCCACGGACGCAGCCTGTTCAATAATCACTTCCTGCGATGCAAACATTCCTACAATTCCAAAACACATCGCAATGCGGTGATCGTTGTGTGCGTTTACCATTCCACCATTCATTGTCCCATTTCCATGGATATACAAGCTGTCCTCAATTTGCTTTATAACAACTCCCAATTTGGCAAATTCTTGTTGTAAGACTTCTCCTCGATTGGATTCTTTTGATGCCAATCTGTGAACACCTGAAATGCATGAAACACCTTTGATAAAAGCGGCAAAAACAACCAAAGCTGGAAATAAATCTGGGCAATCTGTGGCGTCGAATTCAAAAGCACGTTTATCTTTCCCTGAAATTGTAATCCCATTTGAATCTTTCAAAACAGAACAACCTGCAGAAACAAAAGCCTGTAAAATTGCTTTGTCCGCCTGTAAACTACTCATAGATAAGCCTTTCGATTTGATTTCCGCCCCAAGCGCAGATGCCACCAACCAAAACGAAGCAGCACTCCAATCGCTTTCAATGGCATAATCTGTTGCTTTATACGTTTGATTACCTTGAATTAAAAAAGTATAATTATCTTTTCGTTCAATGTTAATTCCAAAAACAGAAAGGGAATTTAATGTCATGTTGAGGTATGGCGTACTTTTTAAATTTGCTACGCTTAAAGTTGTTTCCCCATCAATTAAAGGCAATGCCATCAACAAACCGGAAATGTATTGGGAACTTTGAGAACCGTCAACATCAAGTGAAGTAGAACGCATTGGACCTTTAACAGTAAAGGGCAAGAATCCAGAATTTGATTCAAAACCGACGTTTAATTTAGGCAATTCCTCGGTAAAAAACCGCATTTCTCGCTGCACTAAACTTCCTTCGCCCACCAAGTTGTAATCGCCGTCGTGAGCGGCACAAATACTAGTCAATAAGCGAACGCACAAACCACTTTCACCTGCATTTAAAGTTAATTTGGATGGAAAATAATCCGTTCCAGAGATTTCTATTGTTGTTGCGTCAATATTCGTAACCTTTGCTCCGAACTGCTGAATTGCGTCCAACATTTTTAACTCATCATTACTTCTTCCGCTAAAAAAAATATGTGATTTCCCTTTCGCTAGACCAGCGCACAAAAACGCGCGTTGGGAGTCACTTTTGGATGGCGGAATCTGAATAATTCCGGTTCTTTTTGCTGGTTGAATATGCTGAATCATTTTCTTGAGGCCGTATTATTCATTTTTGGGATTCATCACTTTTGTCTGGTGGCGAATAGATTCTTGGTGGATTGCATCCATTATTTTCCGGACAAATTGCTGCGTTAATTCGTAATCTTCGCTTGAAATAAGTCTTTTAGAAATTACTTTTTCCCAATGCTCTTGTTGTAAAATAGTGATTTTTTGTTCCCGTTTGAAATTTCCTACTTCCTCACTTATTTTCATTCTTGCGGAAAGAATATCGAACAAGCGATCGTCCAAAATTCCAATTTTTTCACGCATTTCTAGTAATTGTTCACCATGACTTGAAGCGATTGAGGGAGACCTCAAAATCAATCCGCCCATTAACTCACTTAAAACCAAAGGTGTAATTTGCTGAAAAGAATC
>JBIKZR010000239.1:0-3862 GCA_044354635.1 Crocinitomicaceae bacterium
AACGAGCAACTTAGCATCCGGACGCATTTTTTTCAAAATCTTGTCTGTAAAAACCCCTGTTCCAGGTCCTAATTCAATGAGAACATGTGCGGATTGAAAATCGATATTTTCAAGCATTTTTTCTGCAAGAAAACGGGAACTTGG
This sequence comes from Crocinitomicaceae bacterium, assembly GCA_044354635.1. Taxonomy (GTDB): domain Bacteria; phylum Bacteroidota; class Bacteroidia; order Flavobacteriales_D; family Crocinitomicaceae; genus M0103. Next base: position 145 of record JBIKZR010000239.1, read on the forward strand.
TGCCATAGCACCGACCATCTTTTTCTCTTTCCAGAACTGTTGTATAAATGATTTTTTCTTGGGCATTTTATTTATTCTCTGCACGCTAAATTACCGTTATTAATTATTCCCACAATCGATCCTTTCAATTCTTTTCCAAGGAATGGCGAATTCTCGGTTTGTGAAATAATTTTATCTTTTGTAAATACCCATTTTTCGTCTGGCGAAAGTATCGTTAAATCTGCTTTATTCCCTTGATGAATTGGGTTTTCAGGTATATCAGCTATTGCTCTTGCTTGAATGGAAAGTGCTCTTAACACCAAATTTAAATCGAATTCTTTGCAGGTCGCCAAAGCGGAAAAGACCGTTTGTAGGTTGATGCATCCAAACGAAGCATTGTCAAATTCAACATCTTTTTCTTCTTTATCGAATGGTCGGTGATCGGAAACGATTGCATCAATCGTTCCATCTTTCAAACCTACCCATAGCGCAATTCGATCGGATTCTCTTCGCAATGGTGGCATAATTTTGAAGTTGGAATCAAATCCCAAGACGGCAGTTTCCGAATAAATAAGATTTAACACGTGCACATCAGCCGTTACTTTTTTACCTTGGGATTTTGCTTTACGAATCAAATCAACTCCTTCAGCGCAAGAAATCCCGGTAAAATGAATCGTTCCATCCGTATATTCTGCTAAACGTAAATTCCGTTCAATTTGAATTATTTCAGCAATTGTTGGATCGGCTTTTAAACCCGTTTTAGTGGACGCTTCACCTTCATTTACCATTCCATTACCGGCAAGGGAATAATCGCGGGAAAAAACAATGATTTTTCCGTTAAAATTTTTAGCGTAAAGCAAAGCTCTGTAGAGAATTCCGGAATTTAACGGAACTAAATCATCGGAGAAAAGTCGTACGCCATGTTGGTACATGTCAAACATTTCGGCAAGATTTTCGCCCTTCATTTTTTCTGTTATTGCACCAATTGGATGAATGCTAGTCGCATGATTTTCTGCTTTTCGCAACAGGTATTCAATTTGACTTTTCCCATCTACAACCGGCTGCGTGCTTGGAAGAACGGCAACATGCGTAAATCCGCCAAATGCAGCGGCATCCAAACCGGAATCAATCGTTTCTTTGTGTTCTTCTCCCGGATCGCAAAAATGTGCTTTTAAATCTACCCAACCTTGCGTAACAATTAAATTTTCGCCAACTATTTCTTTTGCTTCTGTTTCTTCGATATCGCTCGAAATAGCATCGATCTTGCCATCAACGATTAAGATATCCATTACCTTTCCATTAAAGTCGGAGGACGGATCTAAAACAGTAGCTTTTTTAATAAGAATTTTCATTGTTCGTTCAATAAGTTTATTTCCAAAATTTTAAAACAAGCATTTCTGACACGATGAAAAGCAGCGCGAGAAGGAGAAATAACCTCCAATATTCAAAAGGTTTTTCAATGTCAATTTTCGTGAGACTTTGGCCATCCGCAATTTCACTGAATGAAATATTTTTGAGCAATTGGTTGTCCAAGCCCGTTAGAATTTCACTTTTTGTAAAACAATCCGTTGACGACTCCAATCGGTCATAATTGAGGGAAAGAATTGCTTCTTTTTTTTCATCGATAACGTCATACGTTCCCGCTTTTAAAATTTCCAATGCTTCTTGACCACTCAAGGAAATATAGTGAATCAAACCTCTTTTTTTGATGGGAGGAATAAAATCTACGGATTCATTTCTTATGTGAATCGGTTTTTCACCACTTTGTTTTTTATACAATGGAAAATAGGATTCCTTGCCGATTGTAAGTGAAATTGGTGCTTTGCGCTGACTCATTTCCCCAATTCTCAACAGTATGGAAGGAAATAATGCATCGGAAGTAAATGTTCCAAAACTTGGATCTAAAGAACCGGAAAACAGAAATGTATTCAAATCTCCTTCCGATCTAACTAGAAGGGGCATGCCGTTTTGCAATTGTATAAGTTTATAAAAAGCGCTATTTCCTTGTGCATTCGTTTGGTATACTTTGCTCACTGCAGGCAAATTCAAGTTCGATTTTTGCTTTTCAAACATCCCAAAAAAGAACGGATCATCGTAGATCAGCTTGTCGATTTTAGTTCCACTCGAAACCAATCTTCCCAACGAAGGCATTTTCAAATCGCTCAATAAATTATTCCAAGACGTTGTTTCAACTTTTGTTCCTGGGAATAAGGCAATTGATCCACCAGACTGCGCAAAGGATTTTAAATTTTGTGCCATTCCGGATGGAATTTCGTTTACGCCATTTAAAAATACAAGATCTACTTGTTCGAGTGCATCCAGTGTAAATGTATTTTCGTCGATTGTTTTTACTGTATAAAACTTTTCAAGATTGTATACTTGTGAAACGGCGGTAACACTTTGTTCACCATTAACAACTAGAATTTTTGTTTCATTTGCAACGAAGTAAGAAAAGTAAAAATCATCGTCCCAGAATAGTTGTTTGTCTTTTACGGATAAAACGCCAGATTTTAATCCGCCTGATTTCTCCGTATAGTTTAAAACCGTTGTTATTTTATCGTTTGCAGGAATGTCCAAAAAAACATCGCGTTTTATACCATCTACTTCACAATGCAGCTCGCTATTTGTCAACGCTTCCGAACTGCTGTTTACTATTCGTACGTTTAATTCATTGTTCTGTCCAACTTTTTGTATTGGGGAAGAAAACCAAACAGAATCAATGTACACGTTGGATTTTTCTTGCGGTGTAACTAAAACCGGGTAATAAAAGGAGGATTTGTCTTCTTTCAGCTCTGCAAAACGGGCAGTTGATTTCTGGAAATCGGAGAAGAAAACATATTGTCGGGAACTTACTTTTTGGTTTGTTTCGCTTTCTTTATCGATAAACGAGCGCTGCCAATTGAGAACGTCATCTAGTTTTCGAACCAATGCAACGGGTTCAATTTTATCCAATAATTCCAGTGCTTCCACTTTTGTAATCAACCGTTGCTCGATGCCACTCATTTGATTGGTAGAAAGCAGAATGCGTGTTTCCAGACTTACATTTTGCAGCAATTTCCGTGTTAATTCGCGTGCTTCAGACAACAATTCACCTTCTGTTCCTTTGGCAGTCATGGAAAAAGAATTATCGATATAGATTGCTAAAACTGGTTTTCCTCCGCTTTCAGAACTAGATTCAACTGGAATAAATGGTTGAGCAAATGCAAAAATCAAACAAACCAATGCAAATAACCGCAGAAAAAGGAGCAGTAAATGTTTAAGTTTTTTTGTGGATTTAGTCTGCTGGTCAACTTGCTTAATGAACTTTAGACTGGAGAAATACAGGGTTTTATACCTTCTGAAGTTAAATAAATGAATAATAATTGGAATCGCTAGTGCGAATAAAGACCAAAGAAATTCAGGGTAAACAAACTTCATAGCTCAAATGTAAATAAAATATTGGTGAAAACAGCCTGCTAAGTTCGTTTTTCAAAACTTTTCAAAGGCGCCCAGCCCAAAAAGTGCAAAATCGTATTTCACGGGATCGATTGGATCCATTTTTTGCAGCGTTGCCATTAATTCCTGTAATGCTTTCCAATCGTCTTGTTTGCGGTGCAATAGTCCAAGTCTTCGCGCATTATTACTGGTGTGAACATCCAACGGCAAGTGTAATTCGGATGTTGGAATGGACTTCCAAATTCCAAAATCCACGCCTTTTTTTGCATCCCGAACCATCCATCTTAAATACATGTTCAGCCGT
>JBIKZR010000240.1:0-3856 GCA_044354635.1 Crocinitomicaceae bacterium
CCAAATCCACAAATAATGATATGATTTTCCATTTTATGTATTTTTTTTATAATTCGATATTCCTTTAAATAGTCACCATATTCTCCACCAACAATATAATGAGTGACTGTTGAAATGGCATAAGCAAAAATCCCAAAACAGGAAACAATTAAAAAAGAAGTAAATATTTTACCTGCTATTGATAATTCTTGAACTTCTCCAAATCCTACTGTAGACATTGTGATTATCGTCATGTAAACGGAATCGACTAAACTCCAACCTTCAATGAACATAAAACCAATTGTACCAACAGTAATGATTAATATCATCAGTAATAAGAAGAAGAAAAGCCTCTTGAATATAGCGAAATTAAAATTCATTTTCATAGTTCCCATATAGAACCTCTTCTTTTCCGTTGAAATTTAAAGTAATGTTTATGTTCTAAAATCCAAGCCATTATCAAATAGATAATCAAAGGTGAACCAAAAGTAAGGAAGGAAGCATAAATAAATCCTAATCTTACTTTAGAGATATTGATTCCTAGTTTTCTTGCCCACCATCTGCAGACTCCGAAAGGGCGCATTTCAAAGAAAAATATGATTTTTTGAATTGTTCTCATTTACTCAACAGTTGAATTCCAATATCACAAGATAGACATTTTTTCCTAGTACAAAATTCGTTAAAAATCTCCAAAAAAGCTTGCGATTCGGCAGCATTATTTGCGCAAACATCAAACTTCTTCCATTTTTCTAAAATTGAATTTTGTTCAGATGGCAGTAAACGCAAAATTTCCATTGATTTTTCAACAAGTTGCTCCTCCGAACTCTCTTGTCCATACCAAAATAGAAAAGGCACAAAGCAATTAATAATTATCTGTTCTTTAAAGCATTTTGTAAGGTTTGGCACTTTGTCAAATTCGCCTTTTACCTCTACAATTCGCGACAAAAGCACCATCCAATGTTCTAAAAGTTGCTCTTTTGAAAGATATAGAAAACTTGTTTCGAAATCGAATTCCCTAACAATAGCTGAAAATTGCTGTATACGCACCACTGGTGAATTCCCAGGACGTGTACCACAGAATTTCCACGAACTTCTATTTACTATTCCATTTAATGCAGCGGACTTTACGTTTTTTGAAAAATCACTTGTAAACATGCCACTTGTAAACTGAACAAGCGCTTGTTGTTGTTTTTTGTTTTGTTTTTTCAAAAGAGAAAGTGGAAGCCGCTGCGTTAATTCTTCAAATGGCAATTGGTTTATTTTTGTTCCAAAAGCACGTGCAAGAAGAAAATAAAGAACTTGATTTGCATCTTTTGAACCTGTGAGTAGCCACAAGTTTTCGGTTTTTCTACTCAATCGCTGAAAGAGTGCCTTTTCTTGCAAAGAAATAAGATAGATAGACTGCACGTTTCGAAGTTGGGTGCCGCACAAAATAGTATGCTTATTCTTGAATAAACTAGCATACGTATGAAAATGATGGATATCGATTACTGGTTTTAATTCCAACGTTGGTAAAGCGCTACCATTTAGTAAGACGTTTCCGTTTTCTTCATATACAACATGTAAAATAACCGTTTCATAAGCTATGTCAGTATGGTGATTATGTAAAAACCAATCTTTGGAACGAACGTGGAGTTCGACGTTTCCAACCCAAAGTAAACCATCAATTTCTACTTTTGCATTGAGAAAATCTGGACCACTTTCATATGCGTTATAATCGCCTTGGAATACTATTTTAAAATTTTCGCCCGTTGTAAGTTTCATTTTATGGAATGGTATTAATTTATATTTCCATAAATAGTGCAGGTATATTTCCTTCATTTGTATAGGTTAGGTACATGAAGTTACAAAAAAAGCGCTGAATAAATCAGCGCTTTTCAACTATTTTTAGTTTATTTCTTATGGGTACTTAACAAATTTCAAATAATCCAGATTTGCTGGCGGAGCCATTGCAGGATTAAAGTCCATACTAAGAATTTTACCCTCTGTACGTCTATTATACTGATGCAACATGTCAAATATCACTTTATTAGAACTAAAGCTATTAATGTAAGCTTCTGTTAAAACAATTGTTTCTATACCTTTCATATCATTTGGTTGAGAAGCTAAAAACACCTCTCCTTTTTTCCAAATTGTTCTAGGCTCCAATTCACCTTTTCCAACTGGCTTAATTCTTCTTGGATCTAATCCTTTTGTTTCAACTAAATACTTATAGCAAGCTTTAGCACGATTTTCAGATAACTTCTGGTTCGCATCATCTTTACCTCGTGAATCCGTATGCGAACTTAACTCAAGAACCATTCCTGGGTATTCATTCAAAAGATTGAATACAAACAAAAGTGAATCCGGAGAATTAATGGTAGAATCGACTAAAAGTGTCCATTGGTTGAAAGGATAACGCACCTCTGGTAATCGAATGGTTTTCTTTGGTAACAATGCCATTTCAATGATAAAATTCTGATCGTAATTTAATCCTACAGTTGTAAACTGAGATCCTTTTTTGTCTTCGTGGTAACCTTCTTTGGAAATTGAAATTGTGTAGGACATTTCTTCTTTCACATACCTAACATTATCTGGCTTTTTATCCCAGAAAACAGATCCTGATTTGTTTGTAAAACCTTCCCATGTAGTATTATCAGAACCTTTCACAACAACTTTAACATCTTGAATTTTCTTTGCTTTATCGCCAAGTTCAGAAACAATAACTTTTAAGTCGAAAAGATTTGGAGGCAACTCGTACATGTAAATATCCGGATTAAACTTTCCATTTGGATCTTTTCTTTCAGATGTGAAATATCCTTTTTTCTCAGACAATTCATATAAACCATAATCGTTATTCTCAGAATTTATTGGAAATCCAAGGTTTGTAGGATTTTCCCACTTCATCTGATCCCCTACTTTTGTTGCTTTAACGATATCCAAACCGCCAAGACCAATTATACCATCTGTTGCGTAGTACAAACTACCATCTTTTCCAAACGTCGGGAATAATTCGTTACCTGCAGTATTTACTTCCTGACCCATATTTTTTGGTTCTTTCCATATGTTATTCTTTTTGTCATAGGTTGTGAACCACAAATCACGGCCCCCAAAACCGCCTGGCATGTCAGAAGCAAAAATCAAGAAATTCCCATCATCTGAAACACAAGGATGACCAAGAGAAATAGAATCATTTGATTTCAGATTAAGTTTTTCTGGAGCATCCCAACCATCTTTTCCTTTCATTTCAGCTGTCCAAATATCACAACCAAGATTCATTTTCTTCTCATTTGGACAACGCGTAAAGAACATTGTTTTACCTCTTCCGTCAAAGGCTACAGAACCTTCATGTGCTTCTGTATTTATCAAACCAGATACATCCGCTAATTTTGGTTCTCCCCAGTTTCCTTTTTTATCCACTTCACTCACCCAAATATCCATATATTTTTGACAGGATATTGGATCTGTTTCATTCCCTGTACTTCCAGAGCGACTAGAGACGAAATACAATTTTGTTTCCTTTCTATCTGCAAACATTGGAGACATGTCGAATTCCTTTTTATTTATTGCGGTTTGGTTTGTAACAATGTGACGGGATTTATTTGCTACGAAACTTTTAGAATCCTTACACGATTTTATTCCAACATCAGATCTTGTATCCTTTGGAACCAAGGATTTGAATGCTTCATAACTTTTTTGAGCTTTTTCAAAATCGCCCATCATTCTTAGCATTTCTGCATTGTAATAATGTATTTCTGGAATAACTTCCTGGTAGTCCAATAATAAAGCGCGATCATACCACTCATTTGCATCTCTAAAACGATCTGTAAATCTATAGCATTCTGCAGTTTTAAAAGCCATTCCTGCTTTCTGCATTTTAGCTTGGTTGCCTTTTCGA
>JBIKZR010000241.1:0-3852 GCA_044354635.1 Crocinitomicaceae bacterium
CCGCTTGCCTGTTTTGTGGAATGCTCGCATATTCAGAAATTTCAACACATGTTTCAAAAATAAAAGGGTAAACAAGTTCATACTTAAAGTTTATGATTCCATATTTTCCATCCTTTTTTTTGACCCCAGCAAAATATGCATTAGCATCATGAACAATGAATTTCATTTCGTCAAAAATTAGTGGAACTACATATTGTCCGTTTTCATCGACTACCCCAAATTTGCCATCTTTTTCTACTTGCGCAAATCCGTTATCCAACAATTTAGCATTCTTGTATCGGTGCTCTGTATAAATCTGTCCAAGTGAATCAATCAATACCCATTCATTGTTAATTTTCATTGAGGCGATTCCATCTTTAAAACAGCTAATTTGTTCTGCTTTTATAGGCACAATTTCCTCAAAACTTGTTCCGTTGATAAAGCCATATAATCCATCTTTTTGCACACCAAATCGGTTCTCAGAAATACATTGGATATTATCATAGCGTTTTGAAACATGTTTAGGATGTTGTAAATCAAGGAACTGGTGTTTGCCATCGATCCGAATTTTATACGTATGATTCGAGTATTTATAAATATCGTCCACCGAATAGCCTAAAACGTCGTTTCCAAATGTGTCAATCACTTCTTGTTTGCCTTTAAACGTCCAAGCGCTTAAAAATTGGTCATCAATAGGCAGTAGACTTTTATAGATTGTTTCAGATTTAGGTTGACCATTTTCATCTAATAGCATCCATTTATACGATTTTTTAACGTTGGTAGCGTCATGAATTTTTGCATCGAAACCTGCAATTAAAGTAGTTTCGTTAACGCGCCAAATGTCGTAATAGGTTTGATCACCAATTTGGTTTCCTAACGCATCCACTAAAAACCGTTCATAGCCAAAATCGCGTATATATTTGAAGACTAAAAAACGATTTGGATTAACAACTTGATACATCTCCATAGAAGAACGTAAAAGAATACGGCCTGATGAATCGATAATATTCCATTTTTCATTTTCATCTCGGTATTCAAAATAACCATCCCGTTGTAAAAGATTTGGAGAAGGTGAAAACGGATGTAATAACTGAGTGAAAGAATAGTCTACAAATCCCCAAAAACCATCTTTTAAAAATTCATATTTTCCGTGCATGTATTTTGAAATACGAATGGTTTCAAAATCCATTGGTAATAAGTATTTGCCACTTCGATGAATTAACCCATACCGATTGTATTTCTTTAATAGGATATGATCTTTTTGGTTATTGACGTATTCAATTAACTGATAATCGCTTAATAATAATTTAAACTGATCGGAATATAAGGAGTAGGTATCGTACTTTTTAGTGATAAAAACAGAATCGACCCAGGAAATTTTATCAAATTCGATTGGTAAAACGAGCGTTCCTAGGGAATCCAACAGTCCGAATTTTAGGTTAAAACACTGCTGCTGATTATTGTGCTGACACGTTGCGACAGGATAGGCGATATTGAAACCGGAATCATCGAATCCAATATAGGATGAGGTGTTTTTAGTTTTTAGGTAATGCGCTTTTACAACCGTCTTCGAAGCTTCAATCGTCAGTAATTGTTTGGTGTTGAATGAATTGTCAAAATCATTGTACTTGGCAAGTAGTTTACCCAATGAATCCCGCAGCAGATATTTGGGAAATTTTCCATTGTTATTGGTTGGTTGGTCAACTTCAATAAATCCTTTATCCTTTAATGTGTTAGCTTGAATTCTCAATTCAATAAGCTGCTTGCCGGAGTAAACAGGATGATAAATGGTATCATAAATTGGTTCAGCAGTTGCACTCCAATTTAGGATTAAGAAAATAAATCCAACGAGGTATTTCATACGTTATTGATATCTAAGATGACTACAAATAACTTTTCGTATCGTTCATACTTTGGTTAAAGTTCTGAATTAATTTTCCAATTCCTTCAAAATCAAATTAACGTCTTCTTCTGTGCTAGAAAGTTTGTTTTTGCAAATTGCAATCAATTCAGCTGCGCGTTTCACTTTTACCGATAATTCATCGACCGTAATTTCACCAGCTTCCATGTCGCGCACAATTTGCTGCAACTCCTCAAATGCCGTAGTATACAATAGTTCATTCTTCATGTTTTGAAATTTTTTGTACCATAGATTCAATTTCTAAATCGTACGTTTTTGTTTGTATAAAATCACCTTCTTGAATGGTCATTTCGCCATGAACAGTTTTACCGTTAACCGTCGTGATGGAGTAGCCGCGTTTCAGCACATTCTTTGGATTCATTAAATTCACCATGTTCTCGGCCTCTTGGATATTTCTTTTTTCGCGATCTAAAAGTGCTTTAAGTTTCTGAGGAAGATCCAGTTGAAAACCTAAAACATGTTCTTTTTCTACTTTAAAAAATCGTTTTGTATGTGCAATGGATTCCTTTTGGGCAAAATGCAGTGCCTCTCGCTTTCTTAAAATTAAGGTTTTTGCTTCCGCATTAAACTGCTGACTTTTTTGAATCAATTTATTCTTCGAAGCATTCAAATACAAGTGCGCACTATTTTTAAAATGCTTGGTTTCCGAAGCAAAGTGCTGGGAATGCATCTCTAATAAACGTTTAGAATATGCCCGCAAAGATTTTCCTGCGTCTTTAATTGGAACGGAAAAATCGTGGAATGTTTGCAATAAAAAATCTGCTAGTTCGGTTGGCGTTATCGCATTTCGGAAAGCTACTAATTCTGCTACCGTCATGTTTGTAGAATGCCCAATTCCAGTTAAAACGGGTAAAGGAAAGCTTGCTATTTCCTTACACAAAGCATAATTATTGTAACAGGAAAGCCCCACTTCGCCACCGCCACCGCGCACAATTACCACAACATCAAAATGGTCTTTCACTTTTTCAATGCGTTTCAGTTGCTCAATAATCGACGGAACCGCCATATCTCCTTGCAAGTATGCGTGGAATAGCATCGTGAAAAAATGGTAATTCCATGGGTTATTATTTAGAACCTTCATGAAATCAGACAATCCTTTACTCGTGTCCGCAGAAATAATGGCAATTCGCTGCGGCAAAAGCGGGAAATCAAGTTGCTGGTTCCGATTTAACAAGCGTTCGGCCTGCAATTTATGCAAGGTTTCATCCCGTTCGCGCTGCAATTCTCCCAACGAATAATTCGGGTCGATATCCAAAATTTGTAGGCTCAAACCGTAGGTTTCACTAAAAGCAACTTTTACCTGAATTAGCAAAGTCGTTCCTTCTTTCAGAGGTTCTTTCACAACAACCATAAATTGACGGTTTATCCGCTGAAAATTATGGCTCCAAATCGAACCAGATACTTGTGCTACAATTTTATCGTTTTCCTTTTGCACCAATTCTGGAAAAGCATGTCCGCTCGGGTACAAATTAAGTTTATGCATCTCTGCTTTTACCCAATATGCTTGCTGGTAGCGTTCCTCCAACGTTTTTCGAATGGAGGAGACAACCTGTTTTAAGGTGAATATTTGACGATTTTCTGACACGAAGGATGAAGGTAGGAAAAATGCTGCAAAACGTATGTATTTAGTAGTTCAAATATTTTCCCAAAAAGAAATGAATTGTTTGTATGTAGTTTTTTAACCGTTTCTTTAAAAATAGTATAAAAAAACCGTCCATTTCCGACTTTGTTTTAAAGGAATACGTAGTTTTGAGCAACTAACAAAAAAACTATGTCAAAGTTGTGCATTGTGCCCACGCCCATTGGAAATTTGGAAGATATTACCTTGCGTGCAATTCGAATATTTAAAGAATGTGATGTTATTTTTGCCGAAGATACGCGTGTAACAAAAAAATTATTGAACCATTTGGGAATTTCAAAGCCAGTTATTCCTTTCCATGCGCACAACGAAC
>JBIKZR010000242.1:0-3846 GCA_044354635.1 Crocinitomicaceae bacterium
CATACAAATTTCGTGCCTTTTCATTCGAATAGGTGTACATGTGATTTTTCAAAAAGTAAAAATAGGAGCCTTCTAGATAGGTAATGGCTTCTCTTTCAGACTTGTTGAAGTATGATTTTCCATAGGAATAGTATTTTGTTTTTATATTTAGAAGATCTAAAATAGTAGGCATTATATCCAATTGCTGAAAGATAATTGGTTCCCTTTTTGCTTTTAGCAGTTTTGATGGGTGATAAAAAGCAATTGGAATTTTATACATGAACCTTCTTTGGTTATAAATAGGATCATTTGTTGCAGGAGTGTGGTCGGCAACTAAAACAAATAACGTGTTTTCGTACCACGGTTGTTTTTTTGCTTCTTCAAAGAATTTCCGCAAGGAGATATCGCCATAATTTATGGATGCAGCGATTGGTTGTCTTCCTTTTCTAACGCGCAATCGCATGTGTGACGGAATATAATAGGGGTGATGGGAGGAAAGTGTAAAGAGTGTTCCAAAGAATGGCTCTTTCAATTTTGTTAATTGTTTAGCCGTCCAAGGATTGAAATATTCATCCAAGATTCCCCATGTTTTATCAAAATGTTTGTCGTTGTTGTATTCGTAGCGTCCAAGGTAATTATCAAATCCTGCTTGCGCTGCAAAGCCATCAAAACGCATGGAACCATTTGTTGCACCATGATAAAAAGCGGTTGCATATCCATCCTTTTTTAAAATTGAAGCTAAGGACTCGATTTTATTGTTTCCGTAAGGAGATGAAATATAGGGATTGTCCATTAAACTTGGAATGGAAGCAAGAATTGCGGGAACTGCTTCAATGGATTTTTTTCCATTTGCAATACCATTTTCAAACGTTAAAGATTGTCCAATGATTGAATCGAAAAATGGCGTGTAACTCCTTGAACCATTAAAAGCACCAACGAATTCGTTTCCGAAACTTTCTAAAATGATAACTACAACATTTGTTCCGTCGGGCAAAATATGCTGTGGCTTACTTAGTTGTATTGGATTGAAAATTTTAAGTTCTTCGACCTCGGAATAGTAGTTTTTTATTTCCAGCCTTTCCTTTCCGTAGGATTTTATCATGGTGAATGGAGTGTTTAGAACAAGTGCTGAATTTTCCGGATTACTGAATTTTGACGCTTCCATCATCCCAATAGGTTTCAGCTGAAAACCGCCACGTCCAACAATGATTGTAAGGGGAAGAAAAAGAAGAACATTTACCAGCAATGGCCGCAGTATTTTTTGAGACGCGTCGTAGGAATTTTTTGTTTTTCGATACAACCATTCTGAAAGAAAAGCAAATACGGCTAGAAAAATGAGGAGAATCCAAAAATCTTGAATAAAGGTTAACGCCAGTTGTGAGAAATCATTTCCAGCGCCTAATATTGCAAATAAATCAAATGTGGAACGCTTGCTGGTATATTTGAAATATTCGATATCCATTAGATTTAGACCAATCATCAAGGTATTCGTAAGGTGAAAATAAACTTTTAAAATGGTTTCTTTTAGCCTAAAAAGCTTTTCCGGTGCAGGAAGTAAATGCAGCACAATAAAAGGAAAAAAACACAATGTAATGGTAATGGTATCGAACCAAGAGGCAACAGCAAATTCATTGAGTCCAGCATTAGAAAAGCTGTCTCGGTTAAAAAAATAGAATAGAAATCTGCAAAGCGTCATCATAAAGAAAACGATTCCTAAACGCGAGAGTAAGGTTTTAATCCCTTTAAAAATTGTTAGACGATTGTTCATAGAATAGTTCAAAAATAAGTATTATTCCCCTTATTGTACCTATTATTGTGTTAACAAATAGCAAAAGATTTCCACTAAAAACAAATTGTTCCATGAAACATTTTTTCAAAGTCTCGTTCATTTTTTTAATCTCGTTTAGTTCTCTAAGCCCAATTATTGCGCAGCATGAACAAGCCTTTGTTATTTACAATGCGAAAGGAAAAAAGGTGAGTTACAAAAAACTTCAGAAAGCAGTTTTAGAAAAGGAATTTGTATTCTTTGGTGAGCACCACGATAATCCGATTGCACATTGGCTGGAATTTGAAGTGTTAAAAGCGTTGTACGCAAAGAATGGGTTGAACTTACAGGTTGGATTTGAAATGTTTGAGCAGGATCAGCAAAACGTGTTGAATATGTATTTAGAAGGAAAAATGGACGCAAAGAAATTCGAGGATTCCTGCAGACTATGGCCAAACTATAAAACGGATTACAAACCGCTTTTAGACTTTGTAAAGGATAAAAAAATAAATTGTACTGCTACAAATGTTCCACGAAAATATGCGTCTCTTCTTTTCAAAAAGGGAAGAACAGCATTGGATACGATACGTTCCAGCGAGAAAAATTATATGGCGCCTTTAAATTTCAAGGTCGATTCAACGCTTTCTCAATATGCGGTTCTAAAGGAAATGGAGCAGCACATGGGCGGAAAAAACATGTTGGAAGCACAAGCATTTAAGGATGCGACAATGGCACATTTCATCCTTTTGAATAAAAAACCGGGTGGAATTTTCTACCATGTCAATGGTGCGTACCATTCTGATTTTTACCAAGGAATAATCTGGTATATTTTACAAGCTAAACCGGAATCAACATTTGCGACTATTTCAACGGTGACGCAGGATTCTATTTATATATTGGAAAAAGAACATATAGGTAAAGCTGACTTTATTATTTGTGTTCCAGAAACTATGACGCGCACACATTGATATTATTTTAAGATCTTACTTCCAAATTGACTTTTTGAGTGGATTGCTAAATCAATCTATTCGGATGAATTTATGCGAACCATCGCAATTGGGTGGTTTTTTGGTGAGTCCACAGGTGCAATCTGTTATTCCTTTACCATTTAAAATTTGTTGGTGGTATTTTTCAATACGTGTTTCGCGCGTACTCGCTTGTTTTGGTGCTGAAAAAAATGAATTATATGCACGTTGCCGTCCGGGAGTTAATGCTTTAAACGCGTTTTTAAATTTCTCGTTATCCTTGAATTTTAACACTAATTCTCGCGGAAAAACCAATTCTGAATTACTTTTTAGGATTACTTTCAGTCCTGCTTTTTCCGCTTCCATTGCTTCGAAAATATAGGATTTTAGTAGCGCTTGTTTCTGTCTTATTTCTTCCACGCTGGTGAAACGAAGAATACGAGCGGATTGTGAATTTTCTGTTTGTTGAATTAAAATTCCGTTGGAATCCTTTAGCAGAGAGCCTTTCACAAAACTTAGCACACAATATTCTTTAAAACCGCTGATTAAAATCACATTGCTTTTCTGAAAAGTATAACAGGGAACACCCCATTTAAAATCTTCGTTAAGGTCGCAGGAAAGTGCAATCGCTCTTAATTCTACCAATTCATCCTGCCATTTTTTGGCTTTATGGATAAATGCATTAACGTTTGGATTCACATTTTATCGCGTTGTGGAATTTGCTCCAATTCATATAAGTCATATCCTTCCGACCAATGGTCTTCAACGACTTCCATTAAACGAAATCCATGTTTTTTATAAAAAGCATACGCAAATTGAGAAGTTCGAACCTTAATAACTTCAATTTTCTCTGAATTATTTAAAATTCCCAATCGAAATTGCACCAATTTAGTTCCAAGTGCGTTTCTCTGAAAATCCGGTAGAATTGCGTCCCAGCTTAAAAATCCAATTGTTTTGTCTTTCGAATAATTGATTCCGCCACTTCCAACAATTTCCCCATCTACTTCTACTACATAATATTCCTCGCGTTGATTTTCCAAGTAGTATGCGAGTTCTTCTTCCTCCTCATGCGCAAAAAAAGTTGGCGTATTTAAGCGAATTAATTCCAATACTGCTTCTTTATCGGAAGGTGTGTAT
>JBIKZR010000243.1:0-3841 GCA_044354635.1 Crocinitomicaceae bacterium
ATCCAAACCAACAACAGTTTGAACACCTTGTGAATAATATGTTCTATTATTTCCTTTCACAAAAAGCGCATCTGAATTTTCACTGCTTTGTCCTTTTAAAATGGCATACGCTTCTGTGTAATTTGTCGTGCCATTCAACAAGGACGCAATTCCTATTTTTGCTCCAGAACTGTCTTTTACAGCGTCTAGTTTGTACCAGTTTCGATGGAAATTGTTTCTGTAAACTACGGTTGTTATATTTAAAAATCTCCTTGCCTTAATAACATGTGTCGCAGAGATTTGTGTCTGGGTTGAAAGCATTTGGTCTTCCTGTGATGCTGCATATCGGCGATATGGTGTTTTGTCAAAATCTTCTCTGGAAATCCCTAAATAGGTATCGGATGAATTCTCATTCGTGTTGCCTAATTTGAATGTTAGCGATTGGAAATAACGCGCTGTAAGCTTTGTATTTATTCTAAATTTAACGATAAAATCACTTTTGTCGAAACCGGTATTTCCACCGTTATCCAATACTTTAAATCCATCTGAACTAAAATTTAAGGCTTCCATAGAATATCCAAAATGCGTAGTAGAATTCCCGATAAATGCATGCACATTTCTACCGCCAAAACTTCCGCCAGTTAAGCTTAATTTCACACGCAAATCGGAAGGAATTTGGTTGGAAATAAAATTAATTGCCCCGCCAGTTGTAAAAGGTCCGTATTTAATTTGACTGCTTCCTTTTAAAATCTCAATGGCTTGCATACGTCCAATTGTCGGGAAATAATACGCCGCTGGAGAAGAATATGGCGCTGGAGCAATTAAAATACCATCTTCCATTAGTGTGATTTTTGAGGAACGTTCCACGCCAGTTCCGCGCAAACCAATATTTGGACGCAAACCGAATCCATCTTCCTCCTGAATATTTACACCCGGAACGCTTCTTAAAACGCGATTAATATCTGAAAAATTAAATTTCTCGAGTTCCTTTGGAGAAAGGTAATACGCCGAACCCGGCAATTCTTTTATCCCTTGCTCTCCGCCAGTCAAGGAAATATGCTTGATTACAGCTTCTGGAAGATCTAAGACTTCTTCAGACAAATAAAAGGTTGTTGTTAGATTTTTATTATGCTCCAAAACAACAGAAACACGTGTTTTTCTATAACCCGGATGGATAATTATTACGTTATATTCTCCCGCATTTAAGTTTGAAAATTTAAATTCTCCATTGCTATTGGTTAGCGTTGAAAGATTTGCTTCTTCTAAACGAATCGTTACACCTTTTAGTACAGATGTGCTATCCGAAGAATAGATTTTACCATTAATTTCCCTGTTTTTTTGCGCGCTGGAATTAAAACATACAAAAAGGATTAAAAAAATTACTGCAGCTCTCATCTATTATTTTTTTTTGCAAAGTTGCTTGGATTGAAGCAATGGTACAATACCACAAAAAAGGTATATTAGATTCATTCTAAATAAGAATTCAGAAAACGAAGGAAATTAATGCGATGGATTAAAGGAAAACGGGTGGCTTTCGCAGATCTAACTTTGCATCTTGGAACATCGAGGAAGTATTGCGAATGCTAAATAAGAAACTTTTGTTTCCACCGATTGGTGTCCAGTTGAAGGACAAAGCCCAACAATGCATATTCCTGGATAAATTAAAGCGTGCATTCGATACTTGTAAAGTGCCTAAATCCATATTTATATTGGACGACAATTTCCAACGTTTCGTGAAACTTACATCACCATTTAAAACCAACGTTTGCAATTGCTTATACGTTTTTGGATCCGTAGTACTTATTTCAGTATTTCTATCGATGGAATAAACGTGGGAAAAGGATACTTTCCATGGAATATTAAAATTCAAAAGGTATTCGGGATGCAAAGCGTAGTAATTGTAATCCGCATTCCAATTATTAGCGATAGTTTCTTTGGTTGCTGCGAGTTCTTTCCTGCTTTCTTTTGCTGTTAATGTAAGTGAAGTAGTGAAATTGTTTCGGAGAAATCTTCCTAGCTTATTGTTCGAATTAACCGCATATTGAGAAAGCGTAGCTCCAGTGTTTGTGTTCCAACCATACGGACTAAAAACAGAATTCGCCACAAAATTCAACCATTCAATCGGACTAATTCTTAAGTTCAAAGCCATATCTGAAAGGTTCATGGAATCCTTCATCAAATCATAGCTTCCTGTCAAAGAAAGAATGTCTACGATTCTGATTTTCTGAAAACCGGTTACTGTATCTTTATCGGATTTCCGTTTCAATTCAAAAGTATTATTGAATCCAAAGGTAACGAGTCCAGCTGCTTTTCCTGTATTGCTGGAATACAAACTATTTTCGAAAGGCGAATACTTTATAGAAGCTTGATCCACACCTGCATTTGCAGTTACCAAAGAATTCAATTGCGGCGTGTAACGCAAACCTACCGAAGGTGTTAAAATGTGCCGCAAAAGTGGCTTTTTCTTCCCAACAAATTTATAATAACTATACACCATCGTTGTAAACGAAGCATTGAAATTTAGCTCATGCTGCATTCCTGCTTTTTGAAGCGTATCAATTTTAGTAGCATTTAACACGGCATCGTATGTTTTTTCAATTTGCTGGAAATTTATTTTGTTGCCATACGTAATGGATGGATTGAATTTTAAGGTATTCTTAAAAAATGCTGCTGTGGTTTGAATCGATGTGCTTTGGTTGAAACCATTGAAAAACTTCGAACCTATTTCGGTGAAATTAGCATCCCGCAACAAGGTGTCTTCAAACGTGGAACGGTTTTGTCCTTCCATGTTATACGTTACGCCAATCCGAGCCGCCATTTTTGCTAATTCTCCTTTTCCCGTAGCAACATTTTTAAAAGGGAAAAACCGGGTAACATTTGCGTTGAAAATTGGTGAAACAAGTGAAATATTTTTGGATAATACGTTTTGTCGTACGGATATTTTCATTCCCATCGTTACAGGTTTACCAGGAAATAAGCGGTTAATATTGATATCCGAATTAAAACTATTCTTAAAATAATCTGGATTTAACGGATCTAAGTTGTTTTTTGAGTTATTGTCGGAAATAAAATTAACATTGGAGGAAAAATTCCAAAACGGGTTTGATTTTGCTTCTTTTCGATGCGACCACGTAATACTCGCTTTATTGCTTTTTGTATTTGCTGGAAATCCACTTTTGAATTGTTGAAATCCAATATCCAAAGAGCCACGAAAACCATAGCGCTTGGCGTAATCCAGTTTATTGCGCAAACCCCAACTTCCACGAGAATACAAATTGGCATAAACAGAAGTTTGAACGTTGGAATTGATTGGAATATAATAGCCTAAATTCTGCACACCAAATCCATAAACGGAAACGGGAACCATTTCGGGGAATAATATTCCGTGCGTTCTTTCTTTTTGCTGTGGAATTACGCTAAAAGGCAATCCCAACGGCGTAGGAACGCCTTTCAACCATAAATTCATTGGACCTGTCACAATTCGTTTTTCAGGAACCATCACCGCTTTTGACAATTGGAAATGGTAGTGCGGTTCGTCTAGATTACAGGTTGTAAAACGTCCTTGTTTGAAATGAATTTCCTCATTTTGTTGCCGTTTTGCAACACCCATGTACAAGTACATTTCATCTTGTTGGAGTTTCAATTCTTCAATAAAACCTTTTTCTGTTTGAAAATTATAGCGAATACTCGTAGCTGTAATTTCTTCTGATCCATCGGTGAACTTTGGGTATTCGACTTTTACACTATCCTTATCGTAGGAATATCTTGCCCAAACTTCATCTTTATTTAAATCAATTAATAGGTAGCCCGCCGACATAGTAATTTCTCCGTAAATCAATTTCGCATCGCCGTATAAATGCAC